>JANYFP010000305.1 GCA_025362555.1 Verrucomicrobiota bacterium | reverse complement strand
CGAGCGGAGTGCTCGGGGTGCTGGCCCTTTCCCTTGTTCTCGCTTGGTTAATCGCGTCCATGCTGCGCCACATTTTGGCGCGGCCGATTCTTGAATTGGCCAATACGGCGGAGGCCGTCTCGGTTCGGCAGGATTACACCTTGCGCGCCCGCCAGTATGGCCACGATGAGCTTGGTCGCTTGACCGTTGCATTTAATGACATGCTGTTGAAAACGCAGTCAGCGATCGGCGCGCTTCAGGAAAGTGAATGGAATTACCGGCAGTTGGTGCGGGCGCTACCGACCGCAGCGTACATGTGTGATGCGCGTGGCCTGATCACAATCTATAATGACGCCGCAGTCAAATTGTGGGGCCGGTCGCCTGAGATCGGCCTCGAATCCTGGTGCGGATCATATAAAATATTTCGATCCGACGGCACTCCGTTGCCGTTGGATCACTGGCCGATGGCAGTTTCACTGCGAGAAGGCCGTGCTGTCCGCGGAGAGGAGATTATCATCGAGCGTCCAGATGGAACGCAGCGCAATGTGATGCCTCACCCGGAACCCATTCACGATACCAGCGGTAAGCTCATTGGGATCGTCAACATGCTGGTCGATATCACGGATCAACGGCGGGCGGATGCGATGGTGCACCGACTTGCGGCCATCGTCGAATCGTCGGACGACGCGATTATCAGTAAAGATTTGGATGGTATTATTACTACTTGGAACCTTGGCGCGGAAAAACTGTACGGCTATTCCGCGGCAGAAATTATTGGCCGGCCCGTTGCGCTCTTGATTCCGGATGATCGCCTGAATGAGGAACCAAATATTCTTGAGCGTATCCGCGCGGACGAACGGATTGAACACTATGAGACCGTACGATGCCGGAGAGATGGAGCTCGGATTGAAATTTCACTCTCGGTTTCACCGATTAAGGATGCCAAGGGGAATATCACCGGGGCGTCAAAAATAGCGCGGGACATCACGGAGCGCAAGCGGTCCGAACGGCACGCTGGTTTTCTAGGTCGCCTGAGCCAGAGCTTGAGCCTGCTCGACCAATCGGATGAAATAATTAGCAATGCCTCTCGCGAAGTCGGTTCATATTTAGGCGCGAACCGCTGCTATTTCGCAGAATTCGACGAGACGAATACCATCGGCACCGTCAAGGCGGATTGGGCGGAGGAAGGTCTCTCCAGTCTGGAAGGTTCGTACCGGACGGAAGATTATGGCAAGCTGGGTCTGTGGCAGATCATGACAAGCCGTTCGCTGGTTATCCCCGACGTGGAAACGTTTCAGCCGGCCAGTGAATTTCGCTCCAACTATCAGCTGTTAAAAATCCGGGCCTTGGCGTCTACCCCGTATTTTAGCGACGGAAGAGGCCGCAGTGTGCTGGTCGTTACTTCTGTTCAGCCGAGAATCTGGCGGGACGATGAAATTGACCTGCTTGAAAGCGCCGCCGCCCGCGTCTGGCCGCTGATTGAGCAGGCGCGGGGACAGGAGGCACTGCGTCAGAGCGAAAGGCGCCAGCGGAACCTCATGCAAACGCTTCCCGTCGCCTGCTACACGATCGATGCGAGGGGCCGCCTCACCTTTTTTAACGAGGCAGCCGTCAGGCTTTGGGGCCGCTTGCCCGCCTTGGAGCAAACTATTTGGTCGGGCGCCGAGGCCTTCACCGATCCGAATGGCAATCAGTTGCTCCACGAAGATTCTCCGGTGGCCATCGCTTTGAAAGAGAAGCGGCCCATTCGGGGGAAAGAAGTCATTATTTTGCGGCCGGATGGCACGCGCCGATGGACGGTTCATCAGCCGGATCCGCTATTTGATGCGGAGGGCAGTTGTATCGGGGTGATCAACGTCGTCATGGATGTGACCGAGGAGCGCACGGCGCACGAAAGGGTTCAGAAAGTAGCCGAGCATCTGAACCTTGCGATCGCGTCCGCCAATCTGGGCGATTGGAACTGGGATGCCGAGACTGATGAAATCACCTTGTCCCCGCGCACCGCTGAGATTTACGGAGTAGTCGCCGGCCCTAATTTGACCCGGTCGGGAATGAGGGATTTATTGCACCCAGATGACCGGGAGCGGTCCCGGCTGGCTTTGCAGCATGCGGTGGAGACCGGGAACGATTATGATATTGATTACCGGGTGAATCGGCCTGACGGCACCGAGTGCTGGGTGGCCGCGAAGGGCCGTTGCATTTTCGATCTACCCGGTAAAGTCAAAGGCATGGTCGGGGTGGTGCAGGACGTTACGGAGCGCAAACTCCAGGTGGTGGCGCTGGAAAGACTTTCCCAGGAAATTAAAGCCCAAGCTCAACTTTTTGACGCGACGCTTTCTAATATTACCGATCTTGCCTATTATTTTGATCTGAAGGGGCGGTGGATTTATGCGAACAAACCGTTGCTTGATATTTGGGGCCGATCACTGGAGGAGATCACGGGTAAAAGCTGCTTGGAACTTGGCTACCCTCCAGAACTCGCGAGCCGCCTTGAGGCGCAAATTCAAGAGGTAATCGAGACCAAAAAACCGGTGCAGGGTGAGACGTCGTTTACCAGTGCCGCCGGGAAAGTTGATGAGCACGAATACATTTTCAGTCCGGTAATTAACGCCCGCGGAATAGTCACCGCCGTGGTGGGGACCACCCGGCTGATTACCGCCCGGAAGCAGGCAGAAAACGAACTGAAGCGGATTCGTGATGAGGCGGTGGCGGCATCCCGCGCAAAAGATGATTTCCTCGCGGCGCTTTCGCACGAGTTGCGGACGCCGCTCAACCCGGTGCTTTTACTGGCGAGCGCGGCCGCGAATAATCCGGAACTGACCCCTGCCGTGCGAGAGGAATTCGAGCTGATTCGTAAGAATATCGACTTGGAAGCGCGGCTGATCGACGACTTGTTGGATCTGACCAGCATTACGCGTGGGAAGATCCGATTGGATCTGCGCCGTTGTGATTTACATGCGATCGTGAAAGACGCTCTGGCCAACGTGCGGGCGGAGTCGCTGGAGAAGCGCCAGGTTCTAATTTCGGAGTTCGGTGCCGAAGAGAGTATTGCCTGGGGTGACGCGGTCCGGCTGCAGCAAATCCTTTGGAATATCTTTAAGAACGCGGTGAAGTTTACCCCGGTTGACGGGCGGATATTAGTGGAAACGAGTTCTGATCATGATCAGATTACGATTAAGATCACTGATTCTGGAATCGGCATGAGTCGGGATGAAATCAGTCGGGCGTTTCAGGCGTTTTCTCAAGGCGAGCACGCGGCCGCTCGTACGGGGGGCCACCGTTTTGGCGGATTGGGGCTGGGGCTTGCCATTTCGAAGATGCTGGTGGAGTTGCACGGGGGAACGATTCGTGCAGTCAGTGCAGGACGCGATCATGGCTCGACATTCATCGTGGAGTTTCCTTTGTGGCGGAGTACGGTCGGTGAATTTGCCACGCTGCCAAAGGCGGCCGACGTGGGTGCGAGGCCTCATTCGCTGCATCCTCTCGCGGCGGGAGATTCCCGTAGTCCAATTCCGACTGCGATCCTCCGTCGGCGGATTCTGCTCGTCGAAGATCACGCTCCGACCCGCCTGACGCTTCAGCATTTGCTGCGAGCGAGGCAATTCGATGTGACGCCAACCTCATCCGCGACCGAAGCCCATCAGGTGGCTTTGAAAAGCGAGTTTGATCTCCTCATCTCCGATGTCGGACTACCGGATCGGAACGGGTATGATCTTATGGCTGAACTGCGGTTAATCAAACCCACTTTGCCCGGCATCGCCTTGAGCGGGTATGGCATGGAGGAAGACGTCGCCCGGTCGCAAGCGGCGGGCTTTTCCATCCACTTGGTTAAGCCAATTACGATCGGCGTGTTGGAGGAAGCAATTGCCCGTCTCGTTCCATCGCTGCCCGGCGTGGAAATTTCATCTCCGAATCATCCATGAATATCCTCGTCATCGATGATCATCCCAATCTGGTCAGCATCACGGCTATGGCGCTTCGGGCGTTGGGTTGCCGGACATTCACCGCGTGTACCACCGTCGCGGCCACGCAGTTGCTTGAGCAGGAGGAAATCGATGGCATATTTCTTGACGTTAATCTGGGGGCAGAATCTGGGATGGATTTCCTTTCGCAACTGATGGTCCGGACCATTCGTCCTCCCGTTATAATGTTTACCGCCCAAGCCAAGGATGAGGTGGCGGGAGAGGCACTCCGCCGCGGAGCTCTTGGTTGTCTGATCAAGCCATTCAATTTACAGGATCTCAGCGAACAAATGAACCGGTTGGAAGAACATCGTCGTGACCGGTCCGCTGGCTAATTTCATTTTTATGAGAATCATTAGAGTCTCTCTCGTTGATCTGCCCGAGTTCGTCGTGGAAACGGCGCGCACTGCGGCGCACGAAGTGTTTCCCGGAGCGGAAATTGTCGAAATTACGGCGGACGAATTGATGCGCCGAGAAGCAGGGCCTGGCCTCGAACTCCTGGTGTTGGCGGAGTCGCTCTCCGTCTCACTTACCCCGATAATTCAGGCTGTCGACGAGGCGGGGCTGCCGCGGTGGGCGGCTATCATCTTAGGCGGGACCCTGTCCGAACTAGCTGATACGGTGCCACCGGAAGAATGGCAGCATCGTCCGCTTGCCCGTGCTTTTCGCAGCGCTTTGCTCCAACATGAACTCCTCTGTGAGAATCTTCGTTTGAGAGGTGATTTGAGAACCGTTGCCCGCCGATTCAGCCATGATTTGATTACTCCGGTCGGATGCATCAATACCAGCGCCTGTGTGCTAAGAATCATGCCACCGGAAGAAACTCAATCCGTTGCGGCGATCATTCAAAATATCGAGGATTCCTCCACGGAAATTTCGCGATTGATCGAGCGGGTTAGTTTCGTGTTGCGCGCTTCGGCCGATCCCGGTGTCCCGGTGGAATTTGAGATGGGTGAAGTAGTGGCAGCGGTATTGAAAGAGCTTCAACCAGATATCCGGAAGGCAGGCGCAGTTTTGTTATTACCCTCGTCGTGGCCGAGGACACGGGGTGTCCCGAAATCGCTGCAAGTGATCTGGTGGAATTTGCTGAGCAACGCTCTCAAATATGGCGGTTCGTCTGTCCGTATTCAACTAGCGTGGCGTTCCGAGGATGGATGGCTGCGGTTTTCCGTATCCGATAATGGAGCCGGTGTTTTGCCGGCTATGCGGCTGGGTCTGTTCCGGCCCTTTGACCAACTTCATGTCGGTCATACCGCCGGTTTGGGCTTGGCGATAGTTCAGCGCCTGATCGCACTTCAAGGCGGGCGTTGCGGATACGAGAATATGCCGGAAGGTGGGGCCGGCTTTTATTTTTTTCTGCCTACTTCAGTTTCCTGATTTTCTTCAAGGAAATCTTGGATTCTGGGTAACGCGTAATTTCCCGGAATCCGAGATCGCATTTTGCAAGTCGCGTGCGGCGGATCGCTTGCATTTAGCATCACTTTGTTCCTCGTCGAAAGGACCGCTGAAATCGCATCTCCGCGAAAGCCAATAGTTAGTGCGTGAACGGACGACGTGGCACATGAAATGCAATTAGTGAAGCAGGCTTTTCACCGCTATGTTTAACTCCTTCCCGCATTATTTTCCGAGGCTTTCACTTTTCATTTCCCAAGGCTCGGTTTCAAGAATCAAGGGGCTATTACCTTTTCTCGCGATCATGCGGCGGCGATGGCCGTGGCTTTACTGGCACAGTTAAATTTATCCGCGATCAGACGTTTTTATTCTTTCTGTTAATTCAAACCTTCAACCGCCTCGCTATAAAACTCACTCCGTCATGAATCGATTTTTTTTCATTGTTTTGCTGATCGTCGGTGTTGTCCTCTTGATTTTTGGCATTAATGCGCACGGTTCCCTCGCTTCGACCGCGAAAGAGGCGGTCACGGGCACACCCACTGATCAGAGTCTCTGGTTTATCATTCTGGGAATCATCGGCATCGTGGTCGGTGGCCTTGGTTCCGGACTTCGCCGCAGTGGCAACTAAACCTATTCTGCGACCGAATTGCCTTATTTATTTCCCATGGTCCACGCTCGAAATCATCACGTTCGATCGATCCGTGCAAAAAGGACCCGGGTTGCCCTTTCCACCTCATCCAATCCAAAACTCAACATCCCTAATCCCATGTCCGACACCCTAGAAAAAACCGCATCCCATGCTGCTGATGACCTGAAGTCATTGCTGCGCGAAGCTGAACAGGCACTCAGCAATACCGCCGGCGAAGCGGGTGAAAAGTTTGACGACTTGCGGGGGCGTCTTCGCTCCGCCCTCGACAACGGCAGATTCTCTTTTGAGCAACTTCGCAGTGAAGCCACGCGCCGCGCCAAGCAGGCCGATAAATTGGTGCGGGAAAATCCTTACTATGCCATTGGCGTCGCCGCCAGCGTGGGAGCAATTATCGCTCTGTTGGTTTCACGTCGCGGCGACAATTCACACTAAATCCCATTGGGAGAGAAAAGAAACGTTTTGCTGGTGGAGCCCGCCAACCAAGAGATCGGCGGGCCATTCTAATATTTTTCCCATGCCACTTTATCTACGACCTGAGCCGCCGCCGCCCATTCCGCCCCGGGGGACATTGCCCGTTTCATTGTTCCCAAGAGCCGTCACGTATGGGCGCGTTCCGAGTCGCCCTGAACCACTCAACTCTGGTGATAAAAACCTTACTCCGATTCTACTTGTCGGGATTGTGGGCACTCTAATCTTTGTAGTCGGGTCCGCCCTGACCGTTCTGATGACGAGTTTGGTTTGGGGAAAGGCTCATGCAATTTGGTTCTTAGTTGGTCTAAGTGCGAGCTATCTGGGATTATCTTTGGCCTTCATCAGAGGTCTTTGGCGTCGATTGCACACTGGGCGGGATACTGGCGTAGCGCTGCGGCGCACGCGGAATGCCGGTCGAAATTTTCTGACTCAACGAAAACCATCAGGCTCCACTCGCGCCATCAGCACGGGAGGGTTGGATGGGTTGCCTGAGCGTTCGACGGGAATGCGAGACACTTTGCCGATTGGCTATTATTGATTTTAGAAACGGATTCGGAAACCGCTGCGATCGGGCATATCGCTTGAGGCAGGGATTAATTCGCGCGGCGCAGATCAAAAAAATATTCCACATAATCCGCTTCGGCAGGACTGAGGAGCCCTAAATTACCGCCGTGAAGATAGGCGAGTTCTTGGCAGAGGGCGAGATCGACGCCTCGCTCAATCGGATCATTCTTAACGCGACGGGAAAACTCATCGAAGAGTCGGACCGGTTCCCATTCGTTGAAGGTCTTCCCTGGGCTTATGATGCTGAGTCGGACAAAGCCATCGTGATGAAGCTTTGCCCTCAACGCAATGGCGCCACCCTTTGTTCCATATTTCGCGGCGTATGAAAGCAATGTTCCCAGAACACGAATTGCTTGGGAAAGGTCCGCCATAACGGAGGGAAGATGATCTTCCGGCGCTTCGATGCTCAATTCGTTTCCCGCTTGTTGTACGGCGACGCGGTGTGCAGCGCCAGTCTCCGCCAACAGATCGCAAGGCAATGTCGCCAAAAGTTCCAATTTGGTGGTCCCGTTCTCCCATCGAGCGAGCTCAAGCAACGCGTGCAGCTTGGCGAGCATGTGTTCGCACTCGTTGCGTCCCAACTCCACCATTTCCCGTTGGTCAGCATTGAGTGCCCCAAGCTTCTTCTCCAATAGCAAATGGAGTGACATGCGGATGCTGGTGAGCGGCGTCTTCAGCTCGTGACTGAGCGTACTCAATGTTTTCGCTTTCGCCCCGATGACTCGGTGCAATCGGGTGATTTTCACAAGCATTACGGCCCAGCCGTCGGGCTGACCGGATCCATTGGCCAGGCGAAAAATCTGCGGAAGGTAGGCTTGCTCGTCGGATAAATGCACGGCACGCCGGATGTCATCATTCACCAAATCCCGCTGATGAAGCACTAGGTCGTTGAACTGACTCCGCAACTCTTCCGGCAAACTCGGCGCGATTCCCGGTGTGCAGTGGAGTGCTTCTGCACTGGGGTTGGTGCGGCGTACGTTGAAGTCCCGGTCGACGATATAGACCGGGTAGGGGAGTGCCTGGAAAATGGCATGGTCAATGAGACTGGGTGGTTTCGAAGGAAGCATTTGCAACGGATAGAAAACAGGGGTCAGGTCACGATTATCGTACCGCAGCGGGCGGGGGGCGAAATTCGAAGTTTATGGT
>JANYFP010000296.1 GCA_025362555.1 Verrucomicrobiota bacterium | reverse complement strand
AGCAGCTTTACGCCGCGATTTTTTGCGCATGATCGCGGCGTAAAGCCGCTCCGACCCCCAAGAAACACCCGCGCTAAGCCGCATGAAGGCAGTTGCACGGGGTGGAACGCGACCTCCGGGCGCGTTTTCTCCTGCGCGCATCGCACCAACCCGCCCGGCTTGTCCGTCGAAGCCTTGGCGAAGTCGGAAGGTCGGGTTCCACCTTTCAGTCCGCGCCATTTATCTGCAGAACGATTGTTCGACTGACAGGCTAAGACTGGAGACGCGACCGTCACGCGAAGGGTGCTCCGTGCCGATGCGTATTCCCGGCGGCGTCGATCACGAGCGTCGCGACGCCGGGCTGGTCGTGCACGAGCTGAACAAGTTGTCGATCGCTGAGCAACATGGCCCCCGTGCTGAGGGCGTCAGCCAGTGCGGCACTCGGCGCAAGCACGAGCGAGCGCACCGTACTGGATTTTTCCGGCACCGGTCGGGAATCAATGACGTGGCCCGGTTGAAATTGAAACCCCGACGCGCCGAGACAAAATTCGCTGCGCAGGGAGACCACCGTCTTTGTCCGCCCGATTTCAAGCGGCCAGCGCCCGCCACCGAGACCGCGCAGGCTGCTACCACCTGCGATCAGGCAACCCTCGGTGATGCCCCACTCGACGAACAGCGACGCCGCTTGATCGAGCGCATAACCTTTACCGAGTGCACCGAGATCGACCCATGGTCCGGCACGAAGCTTGGTGACGATGCCCGCAGCTGGATGCAGGCTGATCACGGGACCGGGCACATCGTTTTCGCCCGGCTCAGGTGAACCCACAAGGTAAGTCGGAATTTCCTGACGCTTGGCGTCAACCGCCGCGCGACCGGTAAAAGCGTTGAACGCGCCCACGGTCATTTGCGCGGCTTCCGCAGCGAGTTCAAGACAAGCGATGGTATCCGGGCTGACGGCAACTTCCGCTCCGGCGGAAGCGCGATTGAGTCGGGTCACATCGCTTGATTCCCGATAAAAGCTGAGCCGAGCTTCAAGTTGATCAATCAAAGCGAATGCTTCCGCCGCCGCCTGCTGAAGGTAGGCGGGCTCGTGTCCACCCAGATGAAAAATGAACTCGGTCGCCATGGCCGAATGGACACACGCGGTGAGCTGCGGTGGAAGGTGCAGTCGAAAAATCATCGGGGCTTTAACCAGAGCATCACGTTGGGACGGAGACCGAAGGCGGTCGCCGAAAGCGGAGTTTCCAAGCGAGAGTCAAACAGGATCAGGTCGTACGCGGCGAGATTTTCCGGTGGCGTCGAAAAATATCCCACGGCCGGGCGGTCGCGCAAATACCACGGCAGTGGCCACGCCGAATCGGGGCTAACCACGGCGATCTTGTGGTCGGCGGCCACAGCGCCGAGCGTCTTGACGAGCCGGGTCAGATCCGAAGACGTGGGCTGATAGACGTAAGGATTGCGGTCATCATTGGCGTAACGTCCAAGCGCCGAAAAATCACGCCACCCGCTGGCGAACAAGAGCGCCGCGCAGAGCAATCCCGGCACGATGCTTGCGAATTTTGCCGGCAACATTTGGGCCGACTCGATTACACCCAGACCTGCAAGCATAGTCAGTCCAACATAGGGCGTGAGTAGCAGCCACGGTGTCTTGTAGGGAATCAGACTGTAAATAACCAACAGCGTCACCGTGAAGACGGCGAGTGCTCGCTGTGTGATGGTCGCACGAGACGAAAAAGCGCTGATCATTCCTCCCAGCGCCATGACCAGCAAAAGCGGCTCGCCCCATCGGACACCTTGAATCGAATGGGGCCAGAGCAGGGCCAAATAATACGACCACGGTTGATCGTGGGCGCTGCCCGCGGCTCGACCCGCGTAATGAAAATACGCCCGCAAGCCGTCGGCCACGCCAGCCCACCGGGTGAAAAATGCCGAATAGAAAACCACGTAGACCAACGCGGCCATGCCAAATGCCGGCAGTACGCGCGGCCAAAAATGTCGGATCTCATACAGCGGGCGAATTGCAAACAGCGCCACAGCCAGCGCGGCAAAATGCAGTACGGAGGTCTCCTTCGTCGCCTGCATCAATCCAACGAGAGCGCCGATCAAGAGGGCACCGGTTAAACTTGGTTCGGAACTTCTGCCGCATCGACTTTCTTGTCGGGCCGGCGCTCGCGCCGGCCCGAGGCCTCCGCCAGCCGAGGCCCTAGATTCGGAGCTAGTTTTGGGTCCGCTATCCCACCATCGCAGCGCCGCGAAAAACAGCGCCCAGGTGAAAAAACAAAACCACGCTTCCTGAATAAAATACGTGTCGTAGATCACCGCAAGTGGTGCGATGGCGAGCAGCGCGGCACCAATCAACACCGGCCCGCAGCCGAGTGGGGTTGCTGCACCCAACATCAGCGCAATCGTCCCGAGCCCCGCCAGCAACGTGACGGAACGCAGGCGGCTCTCGTCGAGGGCCGCCGGAGCCCAACCTGAAATTTTTGCGATACCCGCGGCGGCATAATAAAGCCACGGCCCATGCTTGTCCGCCGGATCGTAGGTATAACCATCGCCACGCAACAACTGCCACGTCTGGTAAGCCTGCACGCCTTCGTCGGCGTGAAATGGGCGGCGATCAATCTGCGCGAAACGCAGGGCCGCCGCGCCGACCAGAATCAGGCCGGCGGCAAATAAAAACAGCCGGCGACTATGGGCGGGGACGACCAAAGACTTCGACTTCGATGTAGTGGTTGAGCTCGTTGGCGGTGTTGCCGGAACTGTAGAGACGCACGTAACGGGCGACGGCTTTGTTCGCAGGAATCACGCGACCCGTATTTTTCTCCAAGTACGAGGGTGAAGTGCCGACGCCGAAGCCGGCGCTGTTGGTGTCATCATTATTGAAGAGCGTCTTAACGTCCTTCTTGAATTCCGGGTCATCGGAAACCTGCACAATCATCCCGAGATAAGCGCGGGCCTGGGAGTGGTAATGCCAGACCGCGATGGCGTAGAGTTCAGCCGAGGCCCCGAGATCGATCTGCACCCACTGGCGGCCGCGATCGAGTTCGACGAAATAGCCTTCCTCGGATTCCTTGTCGCCGTCGGTAATCAGGGTCAGGTCGCCGATCACCGGAGCCGGATCGGACGAAGTGACTTTCTTGCCCTTGGCCAGATTCGTAACGCCAGCGGGCACCATCACCGGTGGCAGTTTGGTATTGGGGGCCTCAAGATTGCCGAGCTTGGCCGGAACCGGCGTGCCGGTCAGCACGGGCGGCGGAAATTCCACCTTGAGGGGAGTCAGCGCTTCGTCCGCGCGGACGGTGAGAGCAGCAGCGAAAAACGGAATGAGGAGAAACAATTTTTTCATGGCGGAAAAATCAGGCGACAAAGTCGGAGGGTTTAAAATCGTAAGTGGACCGGGAAGCGACTGCCGGATTGACCTGGAAGATCGCGGCTTCGCTGATGAAGGCGTGGGCGGCATCGCAGTTGAGTGTGCCCTGACCGCGGACGGCGGAAAAGAAGTTTTCGAGATGGGGCTGATGCAGCGGCTTATCCAGGACGATGGGGATTTCGTAGGCCACGAGCGGAGCGGTCTCGCGCACGTCGACTTTACCGGCGGCGGGCGGAGCGGCGGCGGCGGCGCTCTTCTTAATGTAATTCAGATCGACCCATTTCTCCCAGTCGGGGGCGCGGTCTTCGCGATAGACTTTGGAGATCGAAGGATTTTCGGAGATTTTAACCGAACCCTCGTCGCCCATGAATTGCTCGAAGTAACCGCCGCCCGCGCTCGTGGTGGTGAGCACCTGATAGAAGGCGCGGACGTTGCCCTCGGGTGTCTCGTATTCGAAGATCGCCATGACGTTATCGTACCATTCACGGCCCTTGTAATAATCCGCGCCGCCCGAAGCCATGACGCTCTTGGGGCTTGTCTGGAAATACCAGTTGAAGATATCGAGCTGGTGCGCGCCGAGATCGGAAATGGGGCCACCGGAGAGATCGCGAAACCAGCGCCAATTGCGGAATTGATGCATGTCTTTGAAGCCGTATTTTTTTAGCACGTCCGGGGAAAGCTCAGAGTTTTTCGGCCAGCCGGAATCCGGCGTGACGGCGCGATTCCATTGCGCATTGGCGTTGGTGAGCCGGCCGGGCAACCGGGCTTTTTTAATGAGCGTGTCGAGGGCGAAGCGATAGCGCGGATTGCTGCGGCGTTGATGACCGATCTGGCACAACTTGCCGGATTCCTTCATGGCGTGAACCATCGAGCGGGCGCCTTCGATCGTGTTCGACATCATCTTCTCACAATACACGTTGATGCCGGCCTTCAGACAGAGCGTGGTGTGGGGCGCGTGCCAGAAATCCGGTGTGGCGATAATGACCGCGTCGAGATTTTTTTCTTTCGCGAGCATGTCCTCGATATCGGAGTACGCTTCAACTTTGAAGCCGGCTTTACCGAGTCGGTTCTGGCCGTAGGTGCGACTGAACGACCAGATATCGCACACTGCGCGGAAATTCAGGCCGGGAATTCCAAGCATGGCATCGAGCAAGACGCGGCCTTGGACCCCGAGGCCCACGATCGCAACCTGGAGCGCATCGGCTTTCGGGGTCTGCGCGCGCAGGAACGCGGGTGCGCCGAGCATGATGCCGCCGCCGACGAGCAGGCCGGCTTTCACAAAATCGCGGCGGTTAACGCCCGGCGCGGAGGAGGGTTGGGTCGAGGGAGTCATGAGAAAATATTACCAGCGTTTGGTGAGAGCAAAGCGGTTGTGTTGGGCGAGCAGGAGCGCCGCCACGACGAGCACCAAGTGAATGGCGAGCCAGGCGACCCCACCGCTTTCGTTGATCAAAACGAGACCGAAGGTGAGGCTAAGGTAGATCAGCCCGTTGATGAAAAGCGACGTGCGCGTGGCGATGCCGAGGAGCAGCATCAGGCCCGCGACAATCAGCACGTAGCCGAGAGTCGCGCCGTAAGGTTTCAGCAAATAGGCCGGCAGGAGCGGCTCGGCGGCGAACTTGGATTGGAGTGCGGCGGGAATGCCTTGATAATATTTGAGCGCGTAAACCTTATGGTCGACGGCAACCATGGTGCCATTGATATCGGGCTGGCCGAATTCATCGAGCAACGGTTTTTGCTCGGAGACCTTGCCGGCGAATTTCTCCAAGCCGGTGATGACGGCGCGCAGGCCCAGCCAGAGCCGGAGCAAAAGGAAAGCGCAGCTGGAGGCGTAGGCCTCGAGGCCGCAGTTGGATTGGGAGTCAGAGGTGCTGGAGGACATGGCAGTTTATACGGGGATGATCCACTCGGGTGATAGTTCTGGTTTAAGCAAAGGGTCGGCTTCCGGGACGTCGAGCGCGGACATTTTTTCGCGGTCCCAACGGATCGTTTTCCCTGTGCGCTGGGCCAGCGTGCCGAGCAACACAGCCTCGGTCAGTGGCGCGCTGTAATCAAAATCGGCGCCGGCCTTGCCTCCCTCGCGGATCGCGCGAAACCAGTCGTCGAAATGACTGCCCTTGAGCCGCGGCAATGTGGCTGCGGGCAAGTGGATGGAAAATTCCTTTTCAAGTTCCACCGGGAAAATCTGTGGACGGCTGCTCGCGCGCATGTCGGGCACCAAGATCGTGCCGTGCGTGCCGACGAAGGCGATGACGTTGGTTTCTTTGGCGATCAATTCCGCGGGAACGTGCGGAACGGACGCGGGTTTGTTGAGGACGTCGCCCTTATAACCGTTACTCCAATGCAATTTCACCGCCGGCCTCGGACCACGCGCGGGATAGTCATAGATCGTATCGGAACAGCGCGGGACGGTCGGACCGCCGCGATGCGGTGACTCGTCCGTGACACGAGTGGGAAACCCCACGCCGAGCGTATATTCCACCACGTCCATCATGTGGACGGCGATGTCGCCGATCGCACCCGAGCCAAAATCCCACCAGGAGCGCCAGGCCTGCGGCACGTAACGCGAACTGTACGCGCGCGGACGACGGCCACTCAGCCAGATTTCCATCGGAAATCCAACCGGCATCGGCTCTGCCGGCGCATCGACCTGCGACCCGGACCAGCGCTGGAGATTTAGGCGATCGGTCCACAGATAAACCTCCGTGATGTCGCCGACCGCGCCGGCGTCGATCCACTCCTTCAACACGCGCAGGCCGGTGAAGCTGTGACCTTGAATCCCCATCTGCGTGACGACCTTGGATTTTTTCGCCATCGCGTGCAGTTGGCGGGTTTCCCAAATGGTCGGCGCGAGCGGTTTCTCCAAGTAAATATGTTTGCCGTGCTTCATCGCCACCATCCCCGCAGTGTAGTGCGCGTGATCCGGCGTGCTGATAACCACGGCGTCAATCGAACGACCGAGCTGATCAAACATCACGCGGAAATCCTTGAATTGCGGGACGGACGGAAATTGCAGATACGTCTTGGCGGCGCGGTTTGGATCGACATCGCAAAACGCGACGTAGTTGTTGGCGTTGAGACTGAGGGAGGGTTCCTCCCCTTTCCCGCCGACGCCGATGAAAGCGAGATTGAGCCGATCGTTCGCGGACGGACCACCGTCGCGCGCGCGGACAATCGCAGGGAAAGCCCACGCACTCGCCGCACCGATGGCGAGGCGACGCAGGGCTTCGCGACGAGTGATGCCGGAATCAACGCGCCCGGCGCGGAGCGGAGTCCGCGCCCCACCACCGTCTGCCTCGGACGTGACGTTGGGTGGAGGATTCATGATAAACCGCAGGGCTGGAGCGATGATCCGGGGCGCGCAGATCAGAATTTCTCGATGAAAAGATTCCGGAACTCAATCGGAGTGCCGTGATCCTGCAGACCGACGCGACCGGCGCGGGGCATATCTTTGTACGCCTTGGTGAACTTATTCGCGGTGCCGTCGGGATTATGGCCGGCGTCCTTCCACAGATCGAGATTCACCTTGTTCACTTCCTCGCCGTTGAGCACGACGGTGATCAGATTGCCTTTGGCGGTGATGACGTAGCGATACCATTCACCTGGCGTGATCGGCACTTGGCGGGCGGGCGCCGCGACATCGAAAACCGCGCCGACGAGATGGACGGTCTTATCTTCGTCGCCCTGAAGAATTTGAATCTCAATGGAATTTTGCAGCCAGTTGACTATGTCGGTCGCACGGATGAAGACGCCGCTGTTTGATTTATCCGCGGTGCGGAATTCCAGGGAGACGACAAAGTCGCCGTAGCTTTCCTTAGTCCAGAGATCGCCGTTGGCCGGAGCGTTGGCGGCGCGGGTCGGAGCGAGCACGCCGTCGGCATTGAAGGCCCAAGCGCCCGGCCGCATGTCAGCATTACTGAGGTCGCGAGCGAAGAGCGGGAGCGGGGCGGGCCAGCGGGCGGAATCCTTGCCGCGACCAGGCGCGAAGACGGCATGCACGTCGGCGCTGAATCCGGCCGGAACGGATTGAGCGGATTTGGCATCGGCGGGCGCGGGTTTGGCGGCAGGATTTACCGGATCAGCAGGATTGGCCAACAGGCAGCCGACCGAGACAAGAAACAGACAGAAAATATTTTTCATGGGGAGATTCGTTCAGGGTCGGAATTAATAAACGCGGTAAGATTTGCTCACGAAGCGATCGGCTGCGGGCAGATTGCTGCAGGTCAATTTCTCCGAATCCCACTCAATCGGCTGACCGGCGCGAATGGCCACATTGCCGAGGAGCACAAACTCAGTGAGATCGACCGAGTGATCGATGAAGTTGGAGCCCGGTGCCGGGCCCTGGCCCTTGCAGGCGGCGATCCACTCGAGATGCGGATTGGATTTCGGCACTCGGGGAATAGTGCGTTTGGGGCGATCGACAAACGCCTTCATGCGCTCCTCCGGAATGAGGCGTGGCGCGGCGTTATAATCATCGGTATCATAGATGATGCCTTTGTCTCCGTAGATGATCGAACCGCCGCCGGACAGTTTGCCATCGGGCCCGAGCTCCTTCGGCACCGGGGGCTTGTTATTGCCGTCAAACCACACCGCTTTGACCGGCGCGCGATTGCCACGCTGAGGAAATTCGTACGTCACGACGGACGCCTTGGGGCAACTGACGTCGCTGTTTCCTTCACTGACGGCGCTCACCTTGCAATTGCCGCGGAGATCAAGCGCCCAAAAGGCGGCGTCCATGATATGGCAGCCCATGTCGCCGAGCGCGCCGCAACCGTAGTCCCAAAATCCGCGCCAGTTGAACGGCATGACCGCGCTGCTGTAGCTATGTTCCTGCGCGACGCCCTGCCAGAGATTCCAGTCCACCGTATCACGCAGCGGCTGCGCTTCCGGAAACGGCACGCCCTGCGGCCAGATCGGACGGTTAGTCCAAAAATGAATTTCGCGCACCGTGCCGATCACGCCGGCGTCAATCCATTCCTTGGTGAGACGCGTCCCTTCGTTGGCGTGGCCTTGGTTGCCCATTTGAGTAACCACGCCGTGTTTCGCTGCGGCCGCCTTAAGAATGCGCGCTTCGGCGATGGTGTGCGTCAGCGGCTTTTGCACGTAAACGTGTTTGCCCATTTCAATCGCCATGAGCGCGATTGGAAAATGCATATGATCCGGCGTGGAGACGGTGACGGCGTCAATGCGATCGCCCATTTCCGTCAACATCTGCCGATAGTCGCGATAGCGCGCGGCGAGCGGGAGCTCGGCAAAGGCGCGATGGCCATTGACGAAATCAACGTCGCACAGCGCGACGATATCTTCGTCGAGACATGCCATCGTATCGCTGTACCCCTTGCCGCCGATCCCGACGCACGCGATGCGCAGCTTGCGTCCGCCGGTCGCAAGATTCTTGAAACGCGCCGGGCCGGGTTGCGCGGACTGGGCGAAGCTGCGGGGCAACAAGCCGGCGGCAAGAACGGCGAGCGAAGCAGTTTGCAAAAACCGGCGGCGAGAGACGGGGTTTGAACGAGGGGTATTCATGGAGGAGGGGGATTTTAAAAAACAGGCTGACAGGGAACGCCGTCAGAAAACAGCGCAACATCGCGAAACGTTAAGGGGATTGAAAATTGTAATTTCTAAAACGCAATTAAACTGAACCCGAAAATCCGAAGAAGTTGCCGGACAAAACCCGGAATTATAAAATATAATGATCGGCGACCCGAACGATTCATCGCGAGAAGGAAAATGGTCCATCCCCGCCTTTCAAACACCCCTCTTTAGAGGGGGCCACAACTGTAATTTTTGAATTCTCCCCGTAAAAGAGAGAGGAATTCTGTTCGCGAACACAAGGCCGAGAGCCATGGGACACCGAGCAGGAAGCATGAAATATCCGATTAGGCTAATGCGATCAGGCGCAAGAAAGCACGCCCGTCGCATTGTGAAAGTGTGGCACGGCGGATGAGTTCGTTTCCACGCGTTGCGTCACCGAGGAATGCCACCACCAGCGGGTTGCCGCTTGCCTGTTCCTGACATCTCGTTGACAAAGTTTTACGACGCCATGACGCAATTCCCCGGCTATTAGTGTAAGTTACTTCAATGCGCACTGTGATCCTTTGTCAGTTCTTGGCTCTCTTGGCTTTTGGCCCGATCCAAGCCCAGCCTGTGCTCACCCTCGACGTGGCCACCAACCGCGAATACTATCACGCGGAATCGCACAACAAAGTCTATGTGGAGATGAGAGTGGGTACGACTGAAACGGCGCTCACCGCCCCGCCCTCCGCGCAGCGTAATCTCGCTTTTATCCTCGACCGCTCGGGCTCGATGGCCGGCGCACCGATCCAAGCCTTGCGTCAGGCCATGTCTGTCACCCTGAATTCCTTGTCGGATCACGATATTGTATCGGTGGTTCTTTTTGGCTCGGAGATCGAGACCTTGATCGAGGCAAAACCGCGCGACCAGTTGGGCGACCTTGACGCACTACTCGCGCAAATCGAGCCCGCTGGCGGCTCCGCACTTTACGATGCACTGAATCAAGGAGCAGCCCAACTTCGGCGCCATGCCGGCCCGGCCACGATCAATCATCTCGTGCTGGTCACCGATGGGCCGGCCACGAAAGGCCCGCGCGAATTGGAGGATTTCTCCAAGCTCGCGGAGGTCTTCGCCCGGGAAGGCTTCACGCTTTCAACCATCGGCCTCGGTCAGGACTTCAACGAGGATCTCCTCGCGACGATGGCCCGCGTGGGCAACGGACATTTCCGCTACGCCGCTCAGCCGGAAAAACTCACCGACGCCTTGCAAGCAGAGATCGCTCCCCTCCGAACCCTCGTGGCTCGCGATGCAGTCTTAACCGTCACGTTCCAAACGGAGAGCGAAGATGTTGCCTCGTACGGTTGGAAACAAGCTGTGATCGATCACGAGAATATCACCTACCACCTCCCTTACGTCTTTGCGGATCAGGAACTGAGTATTCTCGCCTCCGCGATGATCCGCGGCCACCGCTTTACTTACACGGTCGCAGGCGTGAAACTGGCGTGGAAAGATCTGGGCAACGGACAACCCCGCGAAATCCAAAAACCCGTCTCCATTCGTTTTGAAGCGGACGAAACTGCAGTGCGAAAATCCGCCAACGCCGCCGTCTGCCGCGCCACCGCCAGCACCCTCATCAGTGAAGGCATGCAACAGGCGATCGAACAAATCGACAAAGGTGATTTTCGCCGTGCCCTCCGCGCCCTCAACCGCACTCGTGACGATGCGAAAAACATTAACGACGATCTCGAAGACCCGCAGATCACCGCCAGAATCCTGCAACTCGAAACCTACCTGACTGAAGTGAAGGCGCGCGGCCTGAACCAACTCGACCGAAAAATTCTGCGCTCCGGATTATTCAACCAGTTCGAATCGCCCACCGCCGAAGAGTCGAAAGACAAATAGGCCGCCATGCTCGCACGTTTTCGTTCCCACCCCTTTTTCCTCTGGAGCCTCTTTGCTCTGGCCGCCACCGCCACCGGCCTCGCCGTGCATCGGCTTTATCAAACCGCGCAGCAGGAAATCTTCGCACAAAGTGCGCGCGCCCTCCTTCAGGAACGGACTAAAATCCTGAACCGCGTGCAGGCTTACACCGAGGACGTGCGCCGCTCCACGATCACCGAACTCGCCGCGTTTCACGTCGACGGCCTCAGCCAGGCCTTGCGCCAATGGGATGAAGCGAACGAAATTATTCTCGGCACCTTTCAATGGGATCCGTCTCGCGGATTTGCCCCGGAAATGGAAATCCCCAACGGAGGCCCGCCGCGCGACGCGCTGATCGCAATTTGGCGCGAGTTCCACACCTGGCGCACGCTTCATCCGACGGCCACGATCCGCGAACAAACCAAAATCGACCATTGGCAAACCCTCGCTTATCGCACCCTCGACAATCCCGCCCTGCCCTCCGGCGATCTCGGTTATCAAAGCGAAAACCTAGATATCGTCACCCACGCCGGACACCGCGCCGATCCGTGGGCCGGTTGGGCCGCAAGCAGCGCCGCGCCCGACGCCCCGTGGATCTTCTGGTATCAAGCCGGCCCCGATGAAGCCGTCCGCGGTTGCTTCGTCGATATGCGACCGATCGTGCGCCAACTCCGCAGGGAAATCACCGACACCGCCTACGCTCGGATCAATTTCGTCCCGGAATCATCGGCGAATTTGTCCGCAAATCTCCTCCCCGGCCTGCCCGCGTTTCGATTGACCGCTGATCACGGCGACGTATTTCACCAGAAAGAAAGCCGCACCCGCTTTACCGCACTGATCACCGCCTTTCTCTTCGGACTCTTCCTGGTCGGCACCGCCGCACTGACCCTTTACACTCGCCGCGAAGCGCGCGACGCCGAGCGAAAAATCACTTTCGTCACGCAAGTGTCCCACGAACTGCGCACTCCGCTGACGTCCATCCGGCTGTTCGCCGACATGCTCGCCGAACCTGGCGTAACCGAACCAAAGCGCGTCAAATTCGCGACCACGATCAGCGCCGAAAGCGGACGCCTGAGCGCCCTGATCGAAAGACTGCTCGCATTCAACGCCCTCGAAAAAAACGGAAAGAGAACCAGTTGCACTGCCCTCGATGTAACACCGATTGTGCGCGCCACCGTCGAGGAAATGCGGGCCACCCTAGCCTCCGCCGGCATGACCGCCGAGCTGGATTTGCCCGCTGGGCCGACGCTTGCCCTGACGGATCACTCAACGCTCAAGCAGGCACTCCTTAACTTGCTCGACAACGCCACCAAGTATGCCCGCGAGGGAAAAATCGTCGCCGTGCAGCTCCACGCCGATGGCGAATTCGTCTTCGTGCGCGTCAGCGATCACGGACCCGGCGTGACGCCTGCCATGCGCGAGCGCGTGTTCGAGCCATTTGTCCAAGGCGGCCAAACACTCACCACCAAGGCACCCGGTGTCGGTCTCGGCTTGAGCCTCGCGCGCGGCATGTTGCGCCAAGCCGGAGCCGATCTCATTTTAATCGATGATCCGTCCGGCGCCACTTTCGAAATCCGTCTGCCGAAACCCGGCGCGCCTCGCGAGGCCGCTTAGCGGCTCAGCCGTTCTGAATCCTTTCCCCCCAATTTAATGAGCACCCACCAAAACAAAGTCCTGATCGTGGAAGACGACGCGGCCATCCGCGAGGCATTGCGGGAAGCAATCACGACCGACGGCCACGACGCGACCTGCGCCACAGACGGCGGACAAGCCGTACGGCTATTTGGTGAGGGGAAATTCGATTTGGTGCTGCTCGATCTGATGCTGCCGGTACTCAGCGGCTACGATGTGTGCCGGAAAATTCGCGAAAAAAACCGCACCGTGCCCATCATCATGCTCACCGCCAAAGGCGAGGAAATCGACAAGGTGCTCGGCTTGGAACTTGGCGCGGACGATTACGTCACGAAGCCGTTTGGCCTGCGCGAAATCCTCGCGCGTGTGCACGCCGCTTTCCGCCGCCAGACGCACGGCGCGGCATCGATTGCGACGCCTGCCACTGCTTCCGACACTTTCTATTTTGGCGAAACCCGGATTGACCGAAAACGTTTCACCGCCACCCGCGAGAATACCAGCGAGGAACTCACCGCCCGCGAATTGCACCTGTTGGAAGTATTTCATCGCTGCAAAGGCGAGGTGCTCTCCCGCGATCAACTGCTGAATGAAGTCTGGGGAATTAATTACCAAGGCACGACGCGCACCCTCGACCAACACGTCGCCCAAGTGCGAAAGAAGATTGGCGACAGCAATGCCCGTTTAATCAAAACCATCCACAGCGTCGGCTACCAACACGTCGGCTGATAAATCCGGTGACCGGTCGGAGTTAATCGCCTGTGGATTTAATACTCCGAAGCTTGCTTCGGCTAGGTTGGGTGTGGGCACCCCACCCACAAAATCACTCTATCCAAAGAGCGTGGTAGAACTTAACAGAGTAATACGAGGGATCGACGAGCCAGCGTGTTGAGGTCAAC
>JANYFP010000270.1 GCA_025362555.1 Verrucomicrobiota bacterium | reverse complement strand
CTCGGCAAGAAGCGTGGGCAGCAAGAACGCCAGATCCCGCGCGCCGTTGAGCACGGGAATGACAATGCCTACTTTCATCTTTGTTGGCTGATTCATATAGGTTGTATGCGGCGCAGGCACACGCACTCCAGAATTGACGGCACATGTATGCCACCGATGGGGTGCACTCGTTGCTTGGGTTTGGCTATGGTCTGATCTAGAAAGAACTTCATTTTGCGCTTAAAAGCCCCCGAAACTGGACGTCCGAACTGCAAGTCTCAGTACACATGTTAGTATTGTCTGTGGGGTGGTTTGGTTTCGCGACCCCAAAGTCGCGTTGCGATCTTCAGGCTCACCGAGCGGTCGAGGCTTATCTCATGCATGAAGCAGAATGGAACGGTTCAGCGGTGGCAGGCTGCGGCTCCACTGCAGGGCGGAGTCGCTCAGTTGCTCGATTCGACTGTTCGTCTGCCACCAGTCGACGAGCCTTGTGGCATAGGTTTCGGGATCGGCCTCGAGAACGGTAAGGCCGTCCGCCTCAACGGCGATAATACCTTCTGCCCCGATTGAGGTGGTGAGCACGGGTAATCCGGCCGCGAGACATTCCAACACTTTGATTTTGACCCCCGCGCCGCGGAACAGCGGCAGCACCGCCACAGTTGCCTCGTCAAACACCTTCTGTGGGGCGCTGAGGAAGCCGGTGACGACGATATCCGAGCAGGCGCATTCCTGCAGTCTGGCAGGAGGGTTGGCACCTGCCAGGATCAGCTTTAAATCGGGGCAGCGGTGGCGCAGTGCCGGCATCAGGGAGCGCGCCAACCAGAGCGCTGCTTCCACGTTCTCAACGCGGGAAAGCGAGCCCCAGAAGAGAAGCACGAAGGGGGCCGTCCGATTGCTTCGCACTCGACCGGAATAGCGGTCGAAGAAAGGCAGGATGCTTCGCAGGCGCGGACCGAGCTCAGGGAGTGTGGCGCGGAGCAGAATTTCGTCCTTCCTGCTCAGGGTCACCAGCGCCGTGGCCGCGCGATAGCGGCTCCGCTCCCACCGCAGGGCGCGGCTCCGCTCCCAACTCCAAAAAAGTTTCCGGAGTCCGCTTGTCGAGGTAGCGGCGCTGTCGCAAAATTGGGTGACCACGTCGTGGATCACCAAGAATCGTTCCGGCACCGACTGGGTTAGCGGAAGATACTCGGCCATCTGGGACCACTCGCAATGGACCCGCTCGAACGGTACCGTGCGAACCAACCGAGCAATGTCATTGGCCACGCCTGGCCGCCAGCGGGAGGAAATCAGCACGGGCAGCGATGGGCGGAGTAAGGCGCCACTCACCCGTCGGACCCAGTCCATCGGGTAGATCAAGCACTCCCGGCAAAGACGCTGCAGACGCTCGGCGTCATCGGGATGATCGACTTCGTTTCGGAATCCAACGAACCAAATGTCATACTTTTCAGCCAGGCACTCCAGATGGTGAAACGCGATCTTCTGGCCGGCCTGAACCGCATGGGGGGACGGAAGAAATGCCGATAGAAACAGCAGCTTGGTTTTCATGGCGCGGTGAACTCGCCGAGTTCAAAGGTGTTCACTGTTCCATTGAGCATTCGACGGATTTGCCGGACTCCTTCGCCGAGACGCTTCAACCCCTTGAGGCCCTCGCGGCGCAAGCCGTGCGGGTTGATCGCTTTGGTGAGAGGGCCTGGCGTCTGGGCTGTTGCCGTCAGGGCGCGCACGTACGGCCGATAGAGCAGCTCGATCACGTCGCGTGAGTAGGCATAGGGCCCACAATCCACCCGGTTGCGAGGCACGAAGATCAGGTGATGGAAGTGATAAAATACGAGATCCGCTTCCTTTCCGGAGGACGATTCCCGGATGGTCAGCCGCTTGTCCTGGCACAGGATTGTGTACTGCTGGACATTCCACGGAGCGACACCACCACCCAGGTGTTTGAGCACATGGATGCCCTCGAAGCGCTGAGGCCAGTCGTCGAGGTATTTCTGATCGCCAAACTTCCCGTCCTCCATCCGGGCATAACACCATTTGAGGCAAGCCTCGCGCCACCACTCCAACACGCGACGGCCCGCCTCGTTGTTGCGAAAAGTGATGAACTGCACGCAGTATATACCTGCGGTCTGGCTCCGGTCGTAGGCCGGGGTGTAGCGGTGTTCGGTGATGAGCACCGAGCTACTCCCTAATTCAGCCAGCAGCACGGCAGGATCCGAATAAAAGTACAGGTCGGCATCCAAGTAGGTGCATGCGTCCACCGGGAAGTGGTTCAGCACATGGCGAACCACGGAGGAGGTTGCGGTCCACGCGTATTCGGCTCTGGTCCGGTCGCTTTTCGTGGCGCGAAGCCGTTCGTCCTCCCATTGGCTTAGAGAGATGACCGTGACATCCGGCGTAGGCAGAGCGCGAAAGAGCTCGGCGACGGGCTCGTCGAACGCGAATAGGTAAAGGTGGAACTGCGGGCAATGTCTCCGCAGCGACTCGATCATCGCCACCCCGCGGGATGCATACCGAGAGTCGAATAAGGTGCAAAAATAGTGCGTGGGAGTCATCTAAAGTAAGTTCAAAAACGGTGGCCGTATTTTCCAATTGTAGCCGGGGGCGCTGACCCCGGTCCGTAAGCATTGACTCCACCCCACCGCAGATCTTCAGGAATCCGGGATGCCGTCATTCGTAGCGGTTATCGGTCGGTGATGATGAGCCGTGACTGAAAGCCATGGTTAAAGTGAGTGCGATCGCTGCACGCAGCGAGATGTCAAATCGGGCCGTGCCGACGAGCGGGGTCATCAGCAGATCATAGAGGCCAATGGCGAGGAGCACCAGGGAGACAACCCGGCCGGGATGATCAAAACGCAGGGCGAGAGGAAAAGCGCGCAGCAACAGGTACCCATAGAAAAGAAAAAAGGCGGCGCCGATGATTCCAGTGTCCGCCAGGGCGGAGAGCAACTGCGAGTGGACGGTCAATCCTTCATCACGTTGAACGGCTACTTGTTTCTGCTCCCCTCTATCGACCAGCCGGTGTTCCGCGATTGTGACCGCCCGATCGTCGCTGAAGCCGGAACCTTGGCCAAACAGCGGCGAGGAGAGGAATCCATCCCAAGCGATGGAAATCAACGCCGCCCGCTCCGAATTCGACTCGGCGGCGCGCTTATCTTGGGTCGCCTCGAAACTTACATACGCCCCGACCATGACAACGAGTGCCAGAATAGAGGCCACCGTGATGCGCAGCCGGGTGATCGGGTATCCGGGCTCGATCACCAGCGCGAGCACACCGACCAAAAGACAGGGAGCGCCAAGTGAACGAAAGCCCAAGGCGAGGTTAAGCACGCCGAACCCGGCGAGCAGTGCAGACGTCCACCGGCCCGGCCATCGGAAGACGAGCACAAGAATTCCCGTGAAGATCGGCGTCGCCAGACCGAACTTCCAGAGTTCGTCGCCCTTGGCACCTTCCATGAGGAAGAACAGCAGATCACTGCAGCCTTCGCCGGCGACCACGGCGATCACCGTGCGCCATTCGTTGCCCGCGAGGAATAGCATCCCGATCAGATCGAGGCAGAATACAATCGACCTGAGCAGTCCTTTTGTGGCCAAAGGAACAGGGATGTTGTTAACCAGATCACCCATGCCGGTGCCCACGACGTAGAGAAAAGCGGTGCCGAGCAGGAGTAGACTCTGGCGGGAGACCAGAAGCGCCGAGCTCGATCGTCGTTTGTAGACCAGCTCTCCGAGGGCCCACAGCGCCGACAGCGCGAGGCCAACTTCGGCCCAGCGCATGCTGCCCACCTTGAAGTCCAGTCCCAAGCCGATCAGGAACGCGAGTACGATTCTTGCCAGTGGGGTCATCATGGGAGCGGGGCGGAACCGGAAGTCCGGGGAGGGGACGTCATGGGTGAGGCGTGCGTACGGGAGGAACCCCGATTCGAGGCGGCGAGACGGGCCAACTCCTGCACAATCTCGGCGGCCCCGGAAGGGGCCGCGAGGACCGCACTGGGCCTGGCGGACAAGTCCGGAGTTTCCAGCACGCGGTAAATAGTTTCCGCGATTTCCTTTGGCTGATCCAAATCGCAGACTACGCCGCACCCTCGGCGCCCAATTTCGTCAGCGATGGCGGTATTGCTTCCCCCGATACAGGGGACGCGGTGGGCCGAGGCGAGCTCCACCACACCGCTTGGATGCCTAAACCCGGGATAACCGACCCAGACCAGGTCCGCCGAGGCGAATAGCTCAGCCTGTTCGTCATCGCTCATAAAGCGCCGGCGCACGTCGACTCGGAGTGCGGTCACTGGCGCTTTTTGGAGCTCCGACTGGAGCTCGGCCTCGAAGCTGGTACTCTGCTCACCGGCGATGACGATACAGAGGGTGAAGCCCGGAGGATGGGCTCGCAAGGCACGCAGGAGCAAGCACACGCCCTTGCGTTCGGTCATCATACCAAAGCAGAGGATGCTCTTCTCGTTTTCCAGTAAGCCCTGTTTCACCCGTGCCGCTGCGCGATCCAAGTGGCGGGTGGGCAGGTGAAGATCGGGGACGAAGTGAATCTTGGCCGCCCCGGGGATGGCATGGCGCAGGGCGAAGCTGGCGAAACCCTGGTCGAGCACAAAGATGCGTTGGAGCGCGGTGTTGCGATACGTGTGCCAAGTCAGGGTGCGCGAAAGTGCGGCCTTGAGTGGCGAACCGGGATGATGGGGACCCTTGCGAGTGGGGTGCAGGGCGGCGGTCATGTGGAGGGCGGCCCAAGGACGCCGCGCGAAGCCCCAGTTTCTCAGGCCGAAAACTCGGTCGCACTGGTCGAGGCAGGCATGAAACACGCAGTCGGCGGGGCCGGCGGGGCCCGCCTTTGCCAGCGCGATCCTGAGCGCCTGACAATGCCGCCACTGGTAAACGAGGGTTTGGAACGGCTGTTCGCCCGCCGAGGGGGCCGGCGGGAACGGGCCTTCGATCACCCGCACCTGGTCGCGAAACTCTGCCAGAAGCGAGGCGCTTGCAGAGTGGGCATAAGCGTGAGGCGACGTTACCCAAACGATGCGCCAGCCCCGGCTCGCGAATTCCCTCCAGAGGGCACGGGCGTAGAGGGCGAGGTGATGCCCCGTCCCCTCGGGGTCGATGTAGAGGACCTGCGGCTGCTCAGCTTGCTTCATCGCGGACAGGCGGAGAGGGGGTGGCGGCGTAGACGTATCCGAATCATGGAGACACGGGAACACTCACCCCGGCAGGGCGGCGGGTCAGGAAACTCAACCGCGACTGCATCCAGCGGTTGAAGGGAAGCTCGAGCCAGTGGTGCGCGAGTAAGGCCACGGCGGCGGCAATCGCGCTGGTGGCAATGATAAAGAGCCAGGGAGCTGCTGTTCCCGTGGGACCAAAACGCACCCAGACGAGTCGGACCGCCCGGACCACGAAGGGGTGTATGACGTATAGTACGTAGGACGCATCGCCGAATGCGACGGCTGCTCCGACGAAGGAATACCTGCCAAAGCGGGTGCTCAAGGGGGCGGCGAGAGCGCTGGCCGCCACCACCATGGCCGCCGGCAGGCCGTAGGTCAGGCTTCGGTCGATCCAGGGAAGACTGCGGCTGAAGATCAAGGCAGTGCCGGCCACGAGCAGGAGAATGGTGACTGTGCGTGGAACCCGGATATTCTCCAGGACCGCGAGGCCAATCCAAGCACCGATGATAAATTCAAAGAGCAGTGGATCAGTCCAGACTCCCCAAGCGGCGGAGCCACCAGGGAAATAGAAGCCCGCGGTCACCAGCAGGGCAAAGACGACCGTGAGTGCAGCGACGGCCTTGCGGGGAGGCAGGACGGTGACGAGTGAGAAGCAGGCATAAAAATACATCTCATAGTTGAGCGTCCAACCGAGCTTATAGACTGGCTTGTTGCTGCCGTCCGGGTGGAAGAAAGGGATGAACAGCAAAGAGAGGATGACTGAGCGCAGAGTGGTATCGCCGTCGTGGACAAGCGCAGGGGAAAGCAGGGTAGTGCCGAGGAACAGGGCGGTGGCGAACCAGTAGAGTGGAACTACGCGAACCAGGCGACGGGTGAGAAACTCGCGGGCACTTCCGGCTCGGGCGAACATCTGGGCGGAGGATACGACCATCACGCAGCCCGAAATGACGAAGAAAAGATCGACGCCCGCCTCGAGCGGCGAATCGGTGAAGCTTTTATCGAATTCCAAGAGTGGTACATGACCTCCCACGCGAGAAAGCTCGGCCGACTCCAAGGTGCAATGGAGGATGACAATCATCAGGGCCGCGACTGCGCGGAGGATCTGGATCGAAGGAAGTTTCACCCGCTGCGCTTGGTTTCGAAGTTCGCGGTGACTACTTTCGAAGGGCGAAAGCGCTCCTTCTGTTCCCGCCAGCGCCAGAGGGCGCGTCGTCCGAGCCGACAGACCGCCCAAGCCAGCGCGATGCCGAGCCAGCTGCAGAGCGCGTCGAGCACCGAGGCATCACGCGATGGCAGCCAGATTTGGATGATCTCGACCGCACCACCGAAGGCAGCCAAAGCGATTCCAATAACCATCCGTTGCCGCCAATTCCGGCCGGCGATGAACCCGAGGCAGGCGAGAATGAAGTAGGCGGGGATATTCCGGATGACACCGTGATTATTGCTCCATTCGCTCACAAAGGCCGGCGTTACCCCGGAGAAAGGCGTCATCGGATTGCTCCGCAGGCTCCAATCGACGCCGACGAGAAAGAACAGGATAGCCAGCGTAGCGGCGAGAAGTTGGACTGGTTTGGAGAGTGGAGATGACACGGGTGAAAAGTTGGAGCGTGAGGCCAAGGGAAAATTTCCTGGCAGTCGAACGGTGAAGGGATTTGGTTACTCCCACCGGTCCGCAGGCCGAGTGCCGCCCTCACTATTCGAGTTGAGCCGAGTTCTGCTCATCGACCACGCGTCAGTCTGCCGTTGATGGCCATTGATAGCCGGCGAAATGGCTTGGGCATTTCTGTTCAATAAATTGGCGAATTTCGCGTCGGAATCGTGCGGGGCCGAGGTGAACGACATTTGCGTGACAGGCCTCGGGATGCATGGTCGGACCGGCTTCAAATTGCCGCAGAATATCCGTCATGGCCTGGACCGTTTGTGCGCGGAAAAAAAGACCGCTGACGCCTTCTTTGACTGTTTCCAAGGCGCCGCCTTCACCAAATGCGATGACGGGTGCCCCGGCGGCCTGAGCTTCACAAGGAGTGATGCCGAAGTCCTCAATGCCGGGGAAGAGCAGTGCACGGCAACGTTCATAGTGATCGCGCACAACGCTGCCGGCTTGCCAACCGAGGAAAGTGACGCACGGCGCGGCTCGTCTCTTAAGGTCGGCTTCCTCTGGGCCAGTGCCGATTACGATCAAACGTCGCCCCAATTTGGAGCAGGCGTCAACGGCGAGATCGACGCGCTTGTACGGAACGAGCGCGGAGATGATCAGGTAGAAATCATCTCGATTGCGCGTGGGATCGAAGCGACTGATTTCAACTGGCGGATTGATCACGACGGAATCTCGATCATAACAGCGGCGGATGCGCTCCCGCACGCAATGCGAGTTTGCGATGAAATGGTCGACTCGTTGGGCCATTTTTCGATCGAAGTCCCGGAGATGGGGTAACGAGGCGGAAAAAAGCATGCGACCGAATGCGTTGCCGTGGGATGAAGATTCGAGGTAGCTGTCCTCCAGTCCCCACAAATAGCGCGGCGGTGAATGGCAGTAACAAATGTGGATGGCGCCGGGGGGAATCGGTACGCCTTTGATGATACTGGCGTCGCTGCTAAGGACGAAGCGGGTGTCTTTTGGCAAATGTTGGCGTCTGATGATTTCCGGGAATATCGGCAGGAGTTTGCGAAAATGACGGCGGAGAAACGGCCAACGCTGAAGGAAGCTAGTCCGGTATTCGTGTCGCAGAAGCGATGGAGTCAGGAAATCTCGATTGTATACCAACATGGAAATTGGTGCGTCAGGAAAAAGCAGACCGAATTGCTCCAGCACGGCTTCTCCCCCTCGAAAGAACTCCATCCAATGGTGGACGAGCGTGGTTTTGCTGGGCAAAGAAAGATCCTCGGGTGCCGTTTCGGCCATTTTAACGGCTGAAATGTGGGAAGGTGAACTCATTGGCAGCAATTAGGGGACGGGTACGACTGTTTTGACATTAATTAATACGTTGCTCGGTGGGATGCCGAGAAGCTCTTGCCGCGCGGCAAGGTAGGCGGATTTTGGATCGAATGTTCTGGCGGGAGAGCGCCGGACAAGTCCAAAGCGATGTTCCATATTGGTCGGGTCATCGCCGTCGTCGCGCCAATCGTACCAGATGGTTAGAGAAATATTTTCCTGTTTGTTGAGTTTGAACATGCGACTGAGATAGTCTGCTTGTTTCGCGTCATCGAATCCGGCCCAAGCGGTAGTATAGCCCCATTCGCCGCTGATAATCGGCACCGTGCGGCCGGGCGCGGCATATTGGGCGATTAGCGCACGGAGTTTGGCGTAGTCGGCAGAAGCAGTTGCTGGGTCCGTGTGACGGTAGGGGTGAACGCTAATGGCACTCCAGTAGTCGAGCATGCCGCCGCGCAAGCAGGCTTCTATAAATGGAAGATCAATGCCGGAGCTGGCCGGTCCGATGATTATTTCTTGCGGATATTTTTTTCTGATTTCGATGCACGCCTGTTTCATCAACGCAACATAGGCCGCGCTGTCGGGCGCAGGTGGCCAAGCGCTTGAGTTATTTGGCTCGTTCCATTGTTCCCAAATGAAACCGCGTCCGGCGTAATGCGCTACCGATGCGGCCGAAAACGCCGCGTAAGCCGCACGAAATCGGTCGCTGTTAGCCGTAGTCATATCTCCGACGGTGGCGTAAAGGGCGTTACTGTAGTCCAGAATGACAATCGGTCGCAGGTCGTTGACGGGAAAATTGGCTGCGAGGCGATCAAAAGTAGCGAAATCGAAAATCCCTGGAGTAGCCTCAACCCAGGTCCAAAATAGGTCTGTGCGGATCCATTTGAAGCCAGCATTGTGAATTTGGGCAAAGTCACCTGACTGAATTGCTCCGGTATGAATTGTTACCCCGTATTCCCCGAAAATGCCGAGTGGGGGCGGAGTGGCATTCAGTCCAGACGTGGACATTAGGAGCCAAAAAATGATATGGAAAAACCGTGCATCGCTTCGGCGAGCGCGTGATTGAGTGGAATTGCTTGGTTGCATCTTTAGGCCCTCGGTCGGTGGAGACTGGCAGATCTTAGCCTCCAAAGTTTTTAGTGATTGGAATCGGTGCGATAGCCGAATTGCGAACGGGCGTCCTTGCTCCCGCGAGTGCCATAAGAAATGGCTGCTGCGCTGAATTCATTTCGGATTTGATTGGACTCCCGTCAAAATTTTACGGGCGGCGAAGTAAGCCGGTTTGGGATCGAATGCGCCCGCGCGCGAACGGCGGATCAATCCAAACCGGTGCTCCTGTTCCTTGGGGTCGTCACCATCGTCGCGCCAGTCGTACCAAATGGTCAGGGGGATTTCTTCCTTTCTATTGACCTGGAACATTTCGGTGAGGTAGTCCGCTTGCCTGAAATCGTCGAATCCCTTCCAGGCACTGGAATATCCCCATTCTCCGCAAATGATCGGCACCGTGCGGCCGGCTGGGGCATAACGTGCAATCAGAGCCCGAAGCTTCGCAAAATCGTTTGCTGCAGTTTCCGGTTCCGTCCGACGATAGGGGTGGACACTGATTGCGCTCCAATAATCGAGCATACCGTTGCGGAGGCAGTCTTCGATGAATTCGAGATCGATGTAAGAACTGGCAGGTCCAATAATGATTTCGTTTGGGAATTTCTTCCGGATTGCGATGCACGCTTCCTTCATTAGTGCGATGTAGTCGTCACTGCGCGGTTTCGGGGGCCAGGCGTGTTTGTTGTTCGGTTCGTTCCATTGTTCCCAGATGAAGCCACGTCCGGCATAGTGAGCGACTGCGGCCACTGAAAATGCCGCATAGGCGCGGTGAAACGCGTCGGTGTTTACCTGGCTTAAAAATGGACTCGCATCGTCTGGGGACGCGTAAAGTGAATTGCCGTAGTCAAGGATGGCTAGCACCCGCAGGTTATGAGCGCGGCAGTCGTTTACTAGCTGATCAAAATAGGAAAAATCGAATTTACCGGCCACGTGTTCAACCCGTTGCCAGGTCAAATCAGTGCGTACCCAGGTAAAGCCGGCGTCGTGAATTCGCCCCAGGTCGCCGGATACGAGGGCGCCAGTGTGAATATTGACCCCATAGGCAGATGCGCGTTCTAGTTCGGCTGGGGCCGCGCTCACTACCGCCGCAGCAAGAGTCAATTCCATCCAGAGTGCGATTGATGAGATGAGCTTCATTCAGTTTTCCCTGAGTACGCCGGCAGGAATGGATTCGTATTTTCATAGAGCGCCACGGTGTCCGCGCCCATGCGCTGGACAGAAAATTTCTCTTGGACCAACTGCACCGCCGCGGACGAAAGCTGCTGCCAGGTTGCAGAATTTGCCGCGAGTTCGATCAGGTGATCTGCCGCAGCCGCCGGATCGTTCAGGGCGAAGAGCCGACCAACCTGGTTATTAATGACGTCATTATTGCCCGGCGTATCGGACCCAATCGCCGGCAATCCGTGCGCAAGTCCTTCAAGCACGGCGAGCGGCATTCCTTCCCATCGGGACGTTGTGAGAACACAAAATCCCTTCATCAAATAGGGAATCACAGAAGGTTTTGCCCCATGAAACGTCACGAAGCTATTGAGCCCGAGACTAGCGACTTCCTGCTGCAAGCTTTGCCGTTCCGGCCCATCACCCAGGAGGTCGAAATGAAAACGATCAAGGGCTCTTTTTTGTCGCAAAGAAGAGATGATCGCCAAAACCATCGCGCTGTTTTTTTGCGGCACGAAGCGAGTGATGTGAATAATGCGCAAGGGCGCTACGTCGGGATTGCCATCGCGCGCGGTCGAGTTAGGTACCACGACTCCATTGGGAATGGTTTTCAGTCGATCTCCGGTTAGGAGCAGTCGGCGGAGTTGTTGGGCTTCGGACTCAGAAACTGCGATGGTTTGGTCGGTCCGACGGGTTAAGAAAAATTCGGCGAACCAATAGGCGAAATCCTTGGCGGATTTAAGCTGCAAACTGCCGTGGGCGGTATGGACACACACCCTGCCGGAAGTCTTCGGGAGAAGGCGAGAGTAGGCGCCAGCAGCTCGCCCGTGACTATGGACGACGTCAATTTGGTTTGAGCGGCACCACCGATCGAGCTCTCGCAGTGCAGATCTGGAAAACTTGCGATGTGGTATTTCGAAAAGACGCTCAACGCCGACCAATTCCACATAGCGGTCCCAGTACGGATGCTCGCGGGGGGAGGCGATGAAGATTTCGCAGGTGCTAAGGAGCGCACGGCTTAGTTGCAGCACGTGCTCAGGGCCGCCACCAGGATCGGCCCGCCCTGTAATCATCACAATCCGGTGACGTACAGTCGGAGTCGTGATTGGCGACCTAGGGCTTGGGTTCATGCTTGAGTATTTCTGGAACAAAACTGGAGCCATTTTGGCGCTAGGTATTCAGTATTTTTTTGTAGAGTGAAATCCACTGGTCGGAGGTTTTTTCCGCGGAGAAGGTTTGACCCCACGCCAGACAGTTTGATCGGAGCGCCTGGATCTGATCGCGTGTAACCTTGCCCAAAATCCCCGCTAATTCTCCGGGAATTGACGGATCAAATATCCAGCCGGTTTTCCCGTCCTGAACTAGTTCGGGGATGCCGCCGCGCTTGGCCGCGACAACGGCGACACCGTGGTTCGCTGCCTCGATGGCCACCCGGCCCATCGGTTCGTTCCACAGGGAGGGAACAACCAACAAATCGATCGATTGAAAAAAAACCGAGGCGGGCGTGTGGCCCAAAAATTCTATAGCCGCTCCCTGGGCTTTTTGCCGCAGCTCAGTCTCATACGGTTTGGGACCCGAGCCTGCGATGCGCAAGACCAGGTCTTTTCGCGCCACAGACATGAATGATTCAATTAAGAGTTCGATTCCTTTGGTCGAATGGAGCCGACCAATGTAGCCAATGCGAATGGTTTGATCTGACCGCCTGGTTTCTTCCTGCGATTTTACCGGTGGCGGAACGGCACCGTAGATCACCGCGAATATTTTGGCCGCGCTAAAGTACCCCAAGCCGCGGTGCAGTTCGCGCGTATAGTTGCTGTTTGCCACGACATAATTCACGCGCTGGCTGAAACGTTTGCGCAGAATTCCAAAGGGCACGCATTTCAAGCAGGTATCTTTGCAATTTTCTCCATCCCGAAACCGAGTTGCCGTAGGGCAGGTGAGCTGGAAGTCATGGAGGACCTGAATATTTGGCAGATCCAGTCGACGGCAGGCGCTCCAGGCGGCGCAGGACCAACCTGGGAGATTGTGGGTTTGGACGATATCAGGTTTGATTTCCCTCAGCGTTTTTTCGAGGAGACGGCCGGCGACTGGATTGTAGATGTCGATTATGTGCCAGAGACTTCGGACCGTTGCGGAGGCTCGATTCTTGACGTCGAGGCATTGGGAAATGTTTGGTACCGGGAGGGTGAGGCAATCGACTCCGTTATGGGTGAAGCGTTCGGGCTTATCGCCATCGTGGAATGAAATCACGGTTACCCGCAGGCCCTTCTTGGCGTGTGCTTCGGCCTGATACTGCAGAGATTGTTCAGTTCCTCCATGCATCCGCGGATAATAGAACGTTGAAACGAGTGCGATGTGCATAGAAGCTAAAGCTGCGGTCAGTTTGGCTGACTGGATATCTTCGATTAGGAAGCGGTCTCATCGACCGTCCGTCGATCGCTTAACCAAACGAGAGCCAGACCTAGAAACAGCGATGCAGTCGCAGCTTCAATGGCGTTGAGCGTGAGCCCAACGGCGAGGAACGTACCCGCTATGATTATTCCGGTTTGGCGTGATTCGTTGAAGGAAATCATTGCTCGCCATGCTTGGAGGGGAATGAGTGCGTAGAATATGAATCCCATGGCCCCAAAGGCTCCCCAGACATACACAAAAAAATTGTCGCCCGGATTGAATATGGCGGGTTCGAAAACCTGTTGGGCGACCCCAATGCCGCCCAGCCCGCGACCCCAGATCCAGCTTCCTCCCCGTTTTGTGAGGGCGAATCCGTCCGGCCAAGTTTTTGTCGCTCGCTCTTGAAACGACGAAGTGGAGGCGACGCTGCTCGCGTCATACAATGACGCTTTATTTTGATAGTAGAGTGCCGCAGCGAAAGGGAGCACCAATACGATAACGGCCAATGTTGCGACTGCGATCTTCGAAAGCCATTGGGTTGATCGGAATGTTCGCACCAGAAAGTGAAGTCCAATTGCAACGAAAATTGCAACGAGCGCACTTCTCGAAGTGGTGACATAAATCGCGACCCCCGAGAGCGCCCATATGATTAGGCAAAACAGATAGGATCGTACGCTCGAGATGATAACGCTCGCGAAAAATAGGCACTGGAGCGCTGCATCGAACGAGGCTCGACTGAATCCGGCAACGCGATCGACGTCGCCAATACTCCATTCACGAGATCCTTCAATTGCGACGCCGCCGACTTCGTAGACATAGCCAACCCAAGGCGCGTGCCAGCGAGCGGTGAGAAAAACCCCGCCGACAGTCATCGCCCAAAGTAACCAGCAAGCGCGTCGGAATTTAATTGAGCGAGGATCCAAGGACGAGGCAACCGACGTACCGCAAATCAAAGGCAGCCACGTCTTGGCGGCAAAAAGCGGCTGCCGGATATCAGGCAGAATCAAACAACCAATTATTGTACCAAGTGTCAGGAAAGTAAGCACCGTCCAAAAGGACAGGTTTCTCAAATCAGTAAGAAATGTGTTAACGCACCCCAATGTCAGTGCACCGATCAAGCTTACATCTTTTAGGTAAACCAGCCACACGAACCCTGCCTTCGCTGCGTAAAAGCGAAATGCTCCCTCAAAAGTGCTAATACTCAGAAAGACCACGACGAGAATCGTGATTACCTCGGTGAGAATATCGGCCAGCGTTCTGGGCCCCACCCGTAAATCGGGGTCAGGGTAGGAGAGGTCAGTTGATGAGGCAGTAGGCATTATGCTTCTGAATTCACAAGGGCGAGAGCGGTGCCCAACGAGGTTTGTCGCTTTACTCTCAACCTGATGTTACGGTTGCAGGCTTGCTTTTCCGCTCAAGTCTGCGGCTCTTTGCTGCGCGGATGGAGCTGGAAATTCTTTTCCCCAGGATCAGGCGCACAACATGGTTCAGTTTGAAGCGCATCGCGCGCACCGCCAATTTCGCAATATCGGATATGTCCACGCGGGAACCGCGGTTGATGTGCCAAAGCGCACGATGGATAAAGAGATTATGCACTTCCCAGCGCGGGGTGCTGCTGCGTCCGCCCAATTCGAAAATTGCGACGGGAAAATTTAGCTTTTTGAATTCCGCGACCTTAATTAATCTCAGCCAAAATTCGTAGTCCATGCCAAGTACCAGTCGCTTATCATAGGGATATTCGATTGCCAGTGCTCGCGGCACGAAAGCCGATTGGTGGTTAATCGGATTATCCCACGCGAAATCTTCAACGCGACTGGAGGTGCGGTGTAAGCGTTGGACTCCGTTGCTTGTAGAAATGAAGTCGCCGTAAAAAATGCCGCGGCTTTTGGATCATTCCGCTCCATTTGGGAGGCGGCCTGGGTGAGAACTTGCGGTGAGACAAAAGCATCACCCGCGTTAAGGTAGCAAACATAGTTGCCCTGGGTGAGTGCCGTACCTTTGTTAAAAGCATCCGCAATACCCTCATCCTGTTCGCTGACCCACCGAACGTTGCGCCGTGCGAGGTTTTTTATTAGGTCAACTGAGACATCCGTTGAGCCCCCATCAATAATGACGTGTTCGATGTCCAGGTAGGTCTGTTCGTTGACGGATTCAATTGTTCGGCGCAGGGCTTCGCCGGCGTTGAAGCAAATGGTGATGATGCTCAATAGTGGCATAATCTGTGTTTTTACAAACTCGCTTTGGATTTCATTTCAAGTAGGGGGAGGATTATGTCCGGATTTGAAAAATGCGGGGCGAGCTTTTCGATTTCAAAGAAGTTCAGTTGCCACCAAGCTGCGTTTAGTAGCCGCTGAATTGTGTCATTAGGAAAACGAAACTTTAT
>JANYFP010000229.1 GCA_025362555.1 Verrucomicrobiota bacterium | reverse complement strand
CAAGGTGATCTATCGGGAGCGCAATCACGTCGAACGACTCTTCCGCCGACTCAAGAGCTTCCGTCGCATCTTCACCCGCTACGACAAACTCGATGCGCTTTTCCGTTCCTTCGTCACCTTCGCTCTCATCTGGTTAGCTCTGGCGTAGTGTTAACAGGCCCTAGGGCATATTAAATAATAGTATGGCCAACTATTTGTCTAGGGCCGCTGCTTGGCGGCGGCCTTGCTGGGTGGGAGTTGTGCCTGGGTTTGCACGTCTGGGCCGTCGCATCAGTCTTCGCTTCGCTGCGACTCGACAAGAGCAACGGCCTATCTACATCGGAACGCAGCGGCCGTGGTTTTATTGAAAACGCTTTAGTCTGTTGCTCTCGCCTCAAGCACGGAAAGTTGGAGAGTATTTTTTGCTCTGAGTGCCGGCGGGATTGAGCCGGAGTTTGCGAAGAGAAAAGAGGACCGAGGTGCCAGAGGAGGCGGGATTGAGAAGAGTCGACCAAAGGTATTTCGCGTCGCCTCAGCGTCGGCCCTCCGTGCCCCCGGTGAAATCTGCCCTGGCTGGAGGGGATTAAAGATTCGGATTAGCCAGTGTCTGCGAATTAATCCCCCGCTAGCAGATCGGCGCTTTTGAAGACACGCTTTACGCCCGCGCGGCAGACGCGAGCACGGGACGGCTGTTTTGATAGGACTGGGACTCACGGGTGGAAATTGGCTTGGAGTTCGCGTTCTCACAGATGTAGCTGGCCAGATTGGCGATGCTGGAGAACGGACGGGGCGACGAGTCTCGGCGAAGGATGGTCAGTCCGAATATTTCCTCAATGCAGAGAGCAAGCTCAAGCGCGTCAAGTGAGTCGAGATCGAGGCTGCCGCCCTGCAGTGGCTCGTCATCGGATATTTTTTCCGGATCGAGGATGTCGAGTCTGAACAGGTCGGCAATGAGATGCTTGAGTTGCGAGACCATGTTCGCTTGATGCAGTGGAAGATTTCTCATCTATCAAGTATAACGTCGGCCTGCCGAAACAGGGATGGGGTGTAACCCTCGTACGAACTGAATCGGTTGGCTGATGCTCCCGTCCGATCACCGCACTTTCATTTCGACCGCGTGGATTATGCGATCATCGCGAAGCGGGATGGTAGGACTGAGAATGGGTTCTCCATCGAGGGTAAGCTGGGTCCCGTTGATCGCCTCAGGGTCGAGGCGCTCGATGGTAATATGATAGGTCGTGTGCCGGTAACGGTAGTGAATTTTGTAGCTCGGCCAATCTTTTGGCAGCAGCGGATTCAGGCGCAATTGATCACCTTCGAGGTTTACGCCCAACAACGTCTCGATGAGCAGCCGGTACATCCAGCCGGCTGAACCCGTGTACCAGGTCCAGCCTCCTCGTCCCGTGTGGGGCGCGACCGCGTAGACATCAGCGGCGACGACGTACGGTTCAACTTTGTAGGTCGCGATTGCCTCCGGCGTGCGACCGTGGTTAACGGGATTGAGCAGTCCGAAAAGTTCCCACGCACGCTCACTCTCCCCGAGGAGCGCGAAAGCCATGGTGGCCCAAATCGCGCCGTGGGTATATTGGCCGCCATTTTCCCGCACGCCGGGGATGTAGCCTTTGATATAGCCGGGATTTAGCGCTGATTTATCAAAGGGAGGATCAAATAATTGAATCAGGCCCGATTCGCGCCGGACCAGACGTTCGTTAACGGACTGCATTGCCTCGCGGGCGCGGGAAGGATCGCCGGCACCGCTGATCACTGCCCAGCTTTGGGGCAGGGAATCAATCTGGCATTCGACATTGGTGGCGGAGCCGAGCGGTTCCCCGTGGTCGAAATAAGCGCGGCGGTACCACTGGCCGTCCCAGGTGTGTTGCTCGATGTTGCGTTGGAGCTGTCTCGACTGCATGAGGCAGCGCTCGGAGAAAACCGGATCGTGATGCGTGCGAGCGAGCGCGGCAAACTGGGTGAGGACATCGTAAAGAAAGAATGCCAGCCAGACACTTTCGCCGCGCCCCTCGGGTCCAACCCGGTTCATGCCGTCATTCCAATCGCCGCAGCCAATCAAAGGCAAACCGTGTTCGCCGAACTTCAGCCCGCGTTCGATGGCGCGCACGCAATGTTGGTACAGGGTCGCCGATTCTTCGGAGCGATTCGGCAGATCATAGTAGGCTTCCTCCTCGGGCTTGACGGGCCGGGCTTCGAGGAAGGAAATTTTTTCGTCAAGTACTCCGGTGTCCGCGACGCACGATACATAACGGCACGTCACGTACGGTAACCAGAGAAAGTCGTCGGAGAAGTGGGTGCGCACGCCGCGTCCGGCCGGTGGATGCCACCAATGTTGCACATCACCTTCGCGAAATTGATGCGCGGCGGCGCGGAGCAGATGCTCGCGGGTGAGCGCTGGTTCGGCGTGCACCAGCGCCATCACATCCTGCAACTGGTCGCGGAAACCATAAGCGCCGCCCGACTGATAAAATCCGGTGCGGCCCCACACGCGGCAGCTCAGCGTTTGGTACAATAACCAGCCGTTTGCCATCACGTTTACGGCGGGATCGGGCGTATCGACATTCACCGCGCTGAGGGTCCGATTCCAATAAGCCCAAACGCCTTCGAGTGCGACTCGACTGGCGTCGCTGCGGCGGAAACGCTGGATGAGGTTTTGAACTTCAGCCGCATTGCGTCCTACTCCGAGGCGAAAGGTGATCTCGCGTTCCTGTCCATCCGCCAAATCGAAGGCGACCTGCAGCACGCCGCACGGATCGAGTCCGGCCCCGACCCGGCCGGAGAGACGAGCGCGTTTCAGGGCGGCGGGGTGGGCGAGACTTCCGTTGCGTCCGATAAATTCTTTACGATCCCCCGTCAGTGAACGCAGCCCTTCGTTCACATCGATGAACACGATGCGGTCGGGGAATTCGGTGTTGTAATAATTGCGAGCCAGCAGCGCCCCGGTCTTGAGATCCACTTCGGTTTGCACGTGCAGCAGGCTTTTTTGCCGCAGGTCGCCGAGGACCCATTCCCAATAACCGGTGGTTGAAATGCGGCGAGGACGTCCGGAGAGATTGCGCAATTTCAAGGCCGTGAATTTCACCGGCGCGTCCATGGCCACATAAACCCACAGCTCGGAGGCGATGCCATTCTCGGTATGTTCGTAGACGGTGTAGCCAAAACCATGGCGGATCACATAAGGCGTCGCGCCACGCGCGGGCAATGGCGTGGGCGACCAGTACTGGCCGGTCTGTTCATCGCGAATGTAGCAGGCTTCGCCGGTGGGGTCCTGCACGGGATCGTTGCTCCACGGCGTCAGGCGGAATTCATGCGCGTTTTCCGCCCAAGTGTAGGCGCTGCCGCTCTCCGACACGACTGTGCCGAAAGTGGGATTGGCGAGTACGTTCACCCACGGCGCCGGAGTCATCTGGCCGGGTTGCAGCGTGATGACGTATTCGTGGCCGTCGCGCGTGAAGCCGCCGAAACCGTTTTCGAAAATTAACTCGCGGGCGGCAATAATTTGGGGCGACTCGGGCCATGCGCTGCGGGTGGGCGTTAGAGCCGGGACAACCGATTCCAGTACATTGTGCCGTTCCAGTTGCTCCTCCAAAGTTCCCTTTTCATCGTCGAGGACAATTCGCGCCACTGAGAGCAGCAGCACCCGGTCGTCGTGAGGAATTTGTTCGAGGCGCCGGACAAAGATGCCGCCCGGTTTATCCATCATTTGAGCTTCGATCCCGGAGGCGATCAGACTCGTGATCTGGTCGTGCAGGGACTGGCGGTAGATCGAGACATCTTCGTTGAGGATGACCAATTCGACCAACAGTCCCTTCATCCGCCAATAGGAGTGGGCCTTGATCAATTGCTGAACGATTTCGATTTTTTCCGTATCGCTGATGCGGAGTAAAATGAGCGGTGCGTCACCGGAGATGCCGTAGCTCCAGAGTCCATTTTGTCCGCGGCGATTCGCGTGGAGGACCCCGGCGCTCGCGCGTCGCGCCGGATCGGCGTAGATGAGCGCACTGGCCAGCCGACCGTAGAGTTGGGCTTCGCTCTCCGAGGCAGTGAGCTGGCGCAAGGTTACCTGGCTGTGCGTCCAGGCCAGATCGAAGGCGCGGTCGATCATGCGGGAATTCTGATATTTTTCCACGAACATCAGTGCGTTCGCGCGACTCTCGGCCACACCGATGATTACATCGACGATGGCGGTTTCATGCGGTGGAATGGTGACGGTGCGACGTAGTGCAATGATCGGATCGAGGACAGAACCCACCGTGCCTGAGAGGGGCGCGACGTGTTGCATCGCGGCTGGATTGGTCAAGGTGCCGCCGCGACCGATAAAACGACTGCGATCCGTTTCGCAGGAAATTTTCCCCTGCTCTCCGCCTTGGCCGACCATGAGATGCCACAGCCACGGCGAATTGATTTCCGGGGAACTGGCGCGACGAGTGCAGAGCAGAGCGGAGGCGGGTTGCGCGATTTCTGTTTGGACAAATAAATTGCTGAAGGCGGGATGCGCGGCATCCGCGTTCGCCGGGGCCAGCACGACTTCCGCGTAGCTGGTGAGCTCAATGACCCGCTCAATGGCGGAAAGGTTGGTGAGCGTGAGCCGGCGCAACTCCACGTCGTCCTCCGGCGAGACGCTGATCTCGGTGTGAATCTCGAGCCCGGCCTGATGTTGGCGAAATTCCGCCCGCGCCTGCGTAAAGATGGCTTCGTAGCCTTTGGTGGCGCACTGGGTGGGTTGATGGGCGGCGGACCAAAATTCCCCGGTGCGCGCGTCGCGCAGATAAATAAAAGTGCCCCAGCAATCACGCGTGGCATCTTCCCGCCAGCGGGTGACTGCGAGATCGCGCCACCGACTGTACCCGCCGCCCGCACTGCTGATGGCGACGTGGTAGCGGCCGTTGGATAAGAGATGCACTTCCGGCGCCGGCGCCGAGGGATTCGTGAAGACGCGCATGACACTTCCGCCCGCGTTGGAGAGCGTCCGGGATACTTCGAGTTCCAAGTCCTCCGCGACCACGTTGGCGGTGGTCTTGGGCACGCGCTCCTGCAGGAGAAGATCAGCCGCCTTCAGCATGGGACACGCCAGGAAGCGGCGTGGCATAGGCGAGTGCTCCAGGAGATTGACGAGAGCCAGCAAGCTCATCCCTTGATGATGGACCATAAACGAACGGATCACTGCGCACGTTTCGTCCGGCGGCAGGCGGGTCGGCGTGTAATCGATCGCTTCGTAGAAACCGTAAGTGCTGGTGCGCCCTTCGGCCGCCAAGCGTTGCATGTTTTCGCAGGCGTCCAACGGTGCGACCATCAGTGCCATGACCGAAGCGTATGGTGCGATCACGAGATCTTCGGCGAGGCCACGTTTCAAGCCCAAGCCCGGCACGCCGAAGGCGCGATATTGATAATTCAAGTGAACATCGGTGAGGTTGTAGCCGGATTCGGAAATTCCCCACGGGACTCCGCGCAATCGTCCGTACTCAATTTGCTGTTGGACCGCCGCCTGGCAGGTGTGATCGAGCAAAGTGTTTTCGTAGGTCGGCATGACCAGCATTGGCATCAGGTATTCGAACATGGAGCCGCTCCACGAAATCAGGATCGGCTGGCCTTGCGACGCGACGAGGAGGCGCCCCAGGGAGAACCAATGATCCTGTGGAATTTGTCCCAGTGCGATCGCGACGTAACTGCACAAGCGGGCTTCCGAGGCCAGCAGATCGTAGCAACCGACATCCCGCCGTCGCTCGGTGACATTAAATCCGGTGCTGAATAAATCCCGCGTGGAATCAAAAAGAAAAGTGAAGTCCATCGCGCCCAATTCGTCGCATTGTTTGGCGAGAGTTTCCAAAATCAGCAGGCGTTGCCGGGCGCAGGCACTGGCTTCGCGGACGCAGCGCGTGAGTTCGGTGGAGTTTGTGCGATCCGATTCGCCGAGCGATTCGACCCATTGATCGAGCGACGCGATTTCGTGCAGGGTTGGGGCGTGATCGAGTTGGTCAAGTTTCACTCCGAATGGTCCATGGCCCGCCGTATCCGGCAACGCCAGCCACGGCGCAAGCGCGAGCAGGTCCGCGCGGTGATCGTCGCAATTGCGGACCAGTGTTTGCGTCCATTGCTTGATTTCTTCGGTGTCGTTGGCGCACGCGGTCACCACGTTGGCGGCCTGGTAGCTGACTATTTCCAACAAGGCGTAGGTCGCGCGCAACGTCAGTGGGGCTTGTGCCAATATCGGGTCGAGTTGCGCCAACGGAATATTCTTGCTGGTCAGGTTCTGCAGAATTCCCACCGTATCGCGCAGCCCAACAAAGAGCGCTTGGGTCATGATTTTATCATTGGCCAATTCCCTTAGTCCAGCCCCGAGA
>JANYFP010000227.1 GCA_025362555.1 Verrucomicrobiota bacterium | reverse complement strand
GGGCAGACGCGCGATGACGATAACGCGCTGCTCCTGATTGCATTTGGTTTTGTTTTAGTCGCCATGGCGACTTGGGTCTACGGTCGGTTTGGTCAGGCCCACGGAAAATATTCGCGACAGTTGGCGGGCCGTGTGACTGGCGCGGTTTTGCTGCTCGTCGGTCTCTGGCTGGGGTGGCCCAAGCAAAGTGTGGCGCCGGTGGCCGGGCAGTACCAGGTCACGTGGCAAAAATGGAGTCCGGAAGCGGTCGCGGCGGCCCGCGCGGCGGGTCAAACGGTCTACGTGGATTTCACTGCCCGCTGGTGTGCGACCTGTCAGACGAACAAAGCGGCGGTGTTCCACAACGACTCCGTGCTCGCGGCGCTGGCGAAACAAAAGGTTGTTTTGCTGCGCGGTGATTGGACGAACCGCGATCCCCTCATCACGGCCGAACTTGCCCGCTGGAATCGGTCAGCGGTGCCATTCAATCTCCTCTATGGTCCGGGGAAAACTGATCCCGTGGTCTTGCCTGAGTTGCTTGCGCCCGGTAAGGTTCTTGAGATCCTGGCTCTGGCCGGAGGGAAATGAGTTCACGGGATTTCCTGCGATGATCGCGACAAATACGATGGGTCTGGTGCCGGCTGATTTCCTGACGTGCGCGAGTTGTCTGTTGCCGGACCGGGCACCGCCGCTGGGCTGGGCATCCTCATTGACCGTGAATCGGCCCGACAACTCTTTTGAGGATAGAATTCTCAATCCGCTTTCGCCGACAGAAAGACGCGTGCTGCCAATGGTGCTCGCGGGGCTGGCGGATAAAGAAATTGCGAACGTGCTTGGGCGATCCTTGCCGACCGTGAAACACCATGTCGGTGCAATCTTGCGCAAGCACCGCGTATCCTCGCGGGCTCGTTTAATGGCCGTATTGCGAGAGGCGGCGGGCGGCAAGCCGGAGCCGGAATTGTTGCGTCGCTTCGGAGCGTAGTGAGTTTTGGGCCGGAGCGATCGGTGATGACGGGGCTCAATTGTAATACGGATATTAAAACATTCTGATTTTTTATAAAAGGTTTGGAGGTGAGTTGCGCATGGCCTGCTTGCATGGTGCTGTAACTAATGACTGCCGCCTCCTCGGATCTTCTCGAAGATGTGTGGTTGGGGTGATTTTATGAATTTCAATCCTCTGTTTACTCGTCTTCGCCGGTTTCATGCCCCGCTCGGGATGTTGCTGGTTTTGTTGCAACGCACCCCGGTGCTCCGGGTGGTTTTGCCGGGTGCCGAGTTCGCGTTGAGCAGTACGGTCGGGCAGGTTTTGAAGTGCGCTTTCGGTCTTGCGGCGATGGGTGGCTATAATTCCCTCGCCGGGGCGACGACGTTTACGGTTATTTCCAAAACCGGTACGGCGACCGGTGCACCTACTTCGACGTTTCAAATTTCCGGTACGGTCGGGACGCCGATCAACGGAACTACCGGGGTCACGTTCTCCGTCTCAGGAGCACCCGTTGTGCCGAAATCATTCGGGGTCACAGACGATGATTTTGGTGGATATTATTCCGATACGCTCCCGCCTGGGTTGAGCGTCCTTCCGATGAGTGGAGTCACGGCGGGCGGGGCTCCATATTATAACACCAATCTAAAGTTAACGATTAAAGGAACACCAACTGATGCGGGGATTTATCGCGTCCGATTGTGGGCAGCCAAAGCCCTGGCGCTGGCGGGGAGCACCAGCGAAATTGAAGCCGGGTATGTGGTCGCAAACTTCACGATTACGGACAGCGGAGTAGTGGATTCCGCCCCGATAATTACGACGCAGCCACTCAGTCAAACGGTGGCAGCCGGTGCCTCGGTTTCTTTTAGTGTGGCGGCGAGTGGAAGTCCGGCACCGACTTTTCAATGGCGCAAGGCGGGGGTGGCGATCGCGAACGCGACGAAAGCGACCTATACGATGGCCGGCGTTTCGGCGGGGGATGCAGGGAGTTACACGGTAGTGGTGACGAACAGCATCGGTAGCGTGACTTCGTCTGCGGCGACATTGACTGTTAGCGCGGCGGTGACGGGGCCTGTCATTGTGACACAGCCGCTGAGTAACGCCGCGTTTGTGGGTGGCGCCGTAACAATCAGTGCGGTGGCGAGTGGAACTCCGGTGCTGACTTATCAATGGCAAAAAAACGGCATCGCCATTGGCGGCGCGACAAGCGCGAGTCTTACGCTTAGCAATATTCAGCTCTCTGACGCGGGTAGCTACGCCCTCGTAGTCACGAACGCGGCTGGCTCAGTCACCAGTCGATTCTCCCGACTGGTCGTGCTGGTGTCACAATCGAATGCGATCACCTACGCTACGACGGTTTCTTCGACTGGTGTCACTGCGGGCGGGGTGGTGAATTTTGATTATTTCGTGACTAATGTCGGCACAAAAACATGGGGAGCGAACCATTATCTCTCGATTCGCGATATCAATAATACGTTCGTCGCCTTCTCGTCGCTGATTGGAATTCTTCCCGGGGAAACCACGACGGCAAATTTGAACTTCCCTGCGCCGGCGACGCCCGGAACCTACACGTATTACGTGCAGGCCTTGGAAAATGGGGTGGAATTTTTCTCCACGCAAACGACGGTGATCCTTACGGTTCTTGCGCCGCTGGCGAATGCGATCACGTATAATACGACTTCATTTCCCGTCAGCGCCGCGCCGGGTTCGAATGTGATTTTTACCTATAACGTGACCAACACCGGCACACAGGCGTGGGGTGCGAATCACATTTTGTCGCTGAAGAACGGGGCCGGTGTAACGATCTCGTCCACCCCTCTGACCGTCTTGGCCCCGGGCTTGAGCAAGACCGTGAATCTGAGTTTTACTGTTCCCTCGGCGCCCGGCACGTACAATTACACTGTTCAGGCGTCGCAAACTGGCGTCGGTAATTTTGGCACTCAGGCAAATTTGACGCTCACCGTGCTCGCTCCGCAACCGAACGCAATCGTGTACAATCGGGTTCGTTACCCTGACGAAGTGGTGCCCGGGGCAATTTTGAATCTCAAGTACACACTCAGCAACGCTGGCACGCAGGCTTGGGGTGGGACGCATTTCGTGTCGTTGCGCGACTCTAATGTTTCGTTCCTCGCGTTTGTTCCGCTGAGTGGCACGGCGCCACGGGCGACCAAAACGATGGAGTTTACTCTCACGGCTCCGACGACGCCCGGCACCTACACTTATTATGTGCAGGCACTGGAAGACGGCATTGAATTTTTCTCCACTCAGGATGTGGTTATTATAACGGTCGTCGCATTGCCGCTCGGCAATGCGATCAGCTATAACACCGGTACTTTCCCCACCACCGCCTCGCCTGGAGCCACGGTGAATTTCACGGCCAACGTCACGAATCGCGGTACGCGCACATGGGGCACGACCACCTATCTCTCTTTCCGCGACGTGGACAATACGTTCCTGGCCTTTCCTAGCTTGAGCGGGGTCGTGCCCGGAACGAATCGGACGGCTCAATTGAGTTTCGTGGCACCCACGACGCCCGGCATCTACACTTATACGCTCCAGGCATTCGAGGATGGCGTTTCTTTCTTCACCATGGCGGACACGTTGGTGTTGTTGGTACAATAAATTTCGCGACGGTCTTTCAGCCATTTATCTATATGTCGCTCTTTTCAGTTGAGCAGGGGTTCCACCCTAGTTTCGGAAGTGGAGCGGCGGTCGTAACGTTGCGCACCGGAGATGCGTTTGTAAGAGCGATATTAAAGCATTCTTCATCGGAACTAAACGCTTGGAGATAGTTCTAGTTTGCTTTCCTTCTAACAGCTGTAGCGAGCTAACTCAACTGACCGTGAGACAGTCGTCTTGAAAATATCAGCCCACCTTCTCCTTGCTGAAACCGGCTCGGAACAACAACCCCACCCATTTTTATGACGACCAAGCATTTTTCTTTGCTCGGGCATTCGATTAATACGGCATTCCTCGTCTTCATCTCCGTTTTTGTTGCCGGTGCTTTTTTGTCGGTTAATGTTTTGGCTGACGTTGGCGATACGATGCCTGTGATCACGACGCAGCCGCTCAGCAATGCAGTATTTATTGGTGGCGCGGTGACGCTGAATTCAGCGGCGAGCGGAATGCCTGCGCCGACTTATCAGTGGAGAAAAAACGGCATCAATCTCGTCGGAGCCACTGGCACGAGTCTCACTGTCGCCAGTGCTCAGCTGGCAGATGCGGGCAACTACGCCATGGTCGCAACAAATTCGGTCGGTTCAGCCACCAGTCGATTTTCCCGTTTAGTGGTGCTGTCGCCGCTGCCCAATCAGATCACCTACACGTCCACCATTTTCCCCACCGGAGTCACAGTGGGTGGCGTGGTTAATATGCAATATTTGCTGACGAATGTCGGCACGAGGAATTGGGGTATCAATCACTACTTGTCGATCCGGGAGCCGAATGGCACCTTTGTCGCGTTTGCGGGTTTGATCGGAGTGACACCAGGCGAAAATAAAACGGTGAATCTGAGTTTTACCGCTCCAACGACTCCCGGCGCTTACACTTATTATGTGCAGGCCTTGGAAGGCGGGGTGGAGTTTTTTAACACGCAGGTCGTCGTGACGCTGAACGTTCTGGCTACGGCGTCGAACTCCATCACCTACAATACGACGAATTTTTCGTTTGGGGCCAACCCGGGCTCCGCGGTGATGTTTAATTACAACGTGACAAATACTGGCACGAAAGCCTGGGGAGCGAAACACTATTTGGCTCTGCGCGACGGCGCTGGAACCTATTTGACGTTTGTTCCCATGAGTGGAGTCGCGGTGGGGCAAAGTCGGACTGTGTACTTGAGTTTTACCGCTCCGACGACACCCGGTTCTTACTCCTACTCGGTGCAGGGGATGGAAGACGGGGTGGAGTTTTTTAGCAGCCAGGCGAATTTGTCGCTTGTGGTGCTCGCCCCCCAGCCGAACGCGATTACTTACAATCCGACTCGATTTCCGGATGGGGTGATGCCGGGTGCGACGGTGGATCTGCGCTACTCGCTGAGCAATGCCGGGACCGCGGCATGGGGGCCCAATCACTATGTATCTTTGCGCGACGCTAGTGGAACTTACCTGTCCTTCATTCAGATGGACGGAGTTGTACCGGGTGCCAGCAAAACGGTTAGCTTTAGCTTCACGGCCCCGACTACGCCGGGTCTGTACACGTACTATGTTCAAGCGCTGGAAAACGGTGTCGAGTTTTTCGACACGCAAAGTATCGTGACGGTCAACGTGCTCGCCGCGTCGTCCCCAAACGCGCTCGCCTACAGTGCCAACACATTCCCAAGTGCGGTTGTGCGTGGAGCCACGGTGAATACCAGCTACACGATCACCAACCGGGGGACTAAGACTTGGGATGCGAATTATTACCTGACGTTGCGCGATGCGGACGGCAATTTCCTCGGATTTCTCTCGCTGAGTGGAACGGCTCCAGGGGCAACCAAGACGGTTACGCTCAGCTTTGCCGCTCCTGCCGCGCCCGGGACGTACACGTATTATCTCCAGGGGCTTGAGTCAGGGGTAATGTTTTTTGACTCGCAAGAGACGTTGGTTTTGACGGTGCAGGCTGCCGCCAGTGACACCGAAATTTCGCGCTTTTTGGTTCAGGCCAGTTTCGGCCCGAGTGGAACATCGATTGGTCAGCTTCGTACTTCGACTTATGCGGCGTGGGTTAATGAGCAACTGGCGATGGCGCCGACTTACCATCTCCCGTATTATAAAGCCCGGGTCGCCGAATTTATGGCCCGATCGGGTGGAACGGATAACGGTTATCTCACTCCACGGCAGGAGGCCTGGTGGCAATACGCGATCACCGCACCGGATCAACTCCGACAGAGAATGGCCTTTGCCCTCAGTCAAATCCTGGTGATTTCCCAGGACAGCTCGCTCGAGGATGATAACGAAGGCGTGACCGTTTACTATGATATCCTGATGCGTAATGCATTCGGGAATTACCGGCAATTGCTTGAAGAGGTCACGCTCAGTCCGATGATGGGCACGTACCTCAGCATGATTCGGAATCAAAAACCGAATACGAAAACCGGCCGGGAACCTGACGAGAATTTTGCCCGTGAGATTATGCAGCTTTTCACGATCGGTTTGTCGCAGCTGAAGATTGATGGAACGCTGCAGCTAGGATCGGATGGTTTGTCGATTCCCACCTATACGCAGGCCGACATTGTTGGGCTGGCCCACGTGTTTACCGGCTGGGGCCCCTATTTCGATCCGGCGAATCCGCCGAAGTACAGTAGTGGCGTGGTTGCGAAAGCGAATGATTGGTTTCTCTACGGTTGGGATGGAATTAATCCGATGACGTTTAATGCGACCTACGGCGATTTGCAGGCGCGCCAAATCGTGGGTGGGGTTACGGTGCCGGCGACATTGACCGGTCCCCAACGCCTCAAGCTCGCACTCGACACCCTGTTCAATCATCCGAATGTCGGACCTTTCCTCGCCCGCCAATTGATCCAACGGTTTGTGACGAGCAATCCAAGTCCGGATTATATTCGCCGCGTCGCCACCGTATTTAACAGCAATGGGACTGGGGTGCGGGGCGATCTCGGTGCGACGATTCGCGCGGTTTTACTCGACCCTGAAGCACGGGATATCGCGACGCTGACGAATCCCAAATTCGGTAAGCTGACAGAACCGTTGTTGCGCATGACCCGCTTGTTCCGGGCGTTCCCGCCGACGCCCCGGCCTTATGCCGCAGCGGGTGACAACCGCCTGTTTTTGAATTACGTTAATTCCATGGATGAAGAATCGCCCTTGTTCTCTCCCACGGTATTCAATTTCTACAAACCAGGATTTGCGAAACCGGGCGCAGTCACGACCGCAGGTTTGGTTTCACCCGAATTCCAGATCTTCGACGATGTCACCGCGATGTTGGAAGCCAATCGCAACTACAATTTGATCTTCTCGAATATCTATGTGGGAGAGCCCGTCAGTACCGGCACCAACATGAAGATCGATTTGGCCGAACCACTCGCTATTCTCAACGCTCCGGGGCGGACTCACCCGGAAGCGCAGGCCGCACTCGTAGACTATTTCGACCAGCGTCTGATGGGCGGAACCATGTCGGCCTTTCTGAGGCAAAAAATCCTGGATACGTATGCGTCATTGCCGACCACCTACACTTATACGGCGGCCAACGAGCTGCGCCGCGTGCAAGTCGGCCTCTACCTCGTGATGTTCTCCCCGGAATTTAATATTCAACGCTAAGCGACCCATCCTCCCCATGACGACAAGACGTGAATTCATCGGCCAGGCCACCTGTGCCGGCTTTAGTCTAGCGGGTATGCTCTCGACCATGGGCACGCTCCGTTTGTTCAACGCATCGCTTTCTGCCCAGACTTTGCCGGCGGATGGTGATTTCAAGGCGCTGATTTGTCTGTTCCTCTACGGCGGGAATGACGGCAACAATGTGATCATTCCAAACGATACGGCGGGCTACTCGGCCTATGCGTTCAATCGTGGCACCCTTGCGGTCCCGAGCACGGATTTGCATCCGCTCACTTTGCCAAGCGGCGACGGCCGCAGTTTCGGCCTGCATCCCGCCCTCACCCGCGTGTCCTCGCTCTTCAACACCGGGAAAGTCGCCATGGTCGCCAATGTCGGGACGCTGGTCGGCCCTCTCACCAAAGCCATTTATCAGAAGGGTGGCGCGGCGATTCCGCCTTATCTGTTTTCGCATAGTGATCAGCAGGTGCAGTGGCAAACCTCGGTGCCGGATTCTCCCACCAAAGTTGGCTGGGGCGGTCGGTTGGCTGATTTGAGCCAGTCGCTTAACGCCGGCTCGCAGATCTCCATGAATATCTCGCTGGCGGGAACCAATTATTTCCAGGTCGGCAACGAAGTATTCCAATATCCGGTGAATTCCGCCGGCAGCATCGGGCTTAATCAATACACCAGCACGTCGACGCCGACCAAACAGCAATACGCGGCGGTGCGTGATGTTGTGGGGCATAGCTACGGTCACGTTTTCGAACAGGAATACGTCAATGTCATGGGGCGGGCGATTGGTAATGATACGCTGCTCAAGAGCGTGCTCGCGACCATTCCAACGTATTCGGAAAAGTTCACCGCCTCGACCAATGCGAACGGTCAGCTCACCAACTTGGCCTCGCAACTGCGCATGATCCTGCGCATGATTTCGGCGCAGAAAGCGCTGGGTATGCGACGCCAGATCTACTTTGCCGCCATTGGTGGCTTCGATACACATAGCGCCCAGATTGCTGAACAGGCCGCCCTCCTTAAGATGCTCGATAATGGCTTGGCGGATTTCAACCAGGGTACGGTTGATCTCGGACTGGCCAGCAATGTGACCACTTTCACCGCGTCAGATTTTAGCCGGACCTACGGCGGCAATGGCGAGGGGTCGGATCATGCCTGGGGTAATCATCATTTCGTTATGGGCGGCGCGGTTCGCGGTGGTCAGATCATCGGCACCATGCCCGATCTGACGCTCAAGGGCCCGAGTGACACCGGGAGTCGCGGCTCGTGGATTCCAGGAATTTCAACCGACGAATATTCTGCCACGTTGGCCAAGTGGTTTGGCGTCAGCCCGGCTAATATGTCGATGGTTCTGCCCAATATCGGGCGCTTCTCCCGGCCGGATCTCGGTTTCATGACATGATTTTGGCCGTGGAAGAAATCAGCACGGACATCCGGCTTAATCAACGGATGGTACTTTTATTTTTTGAATTTATCGCAGAGGCGGCCGTCGGGAAAGCCCGTCGGGGGCTCATTCCGTTCGGGCGGAATGTGACGGCCGTCTCTTGCGGTATGTGGCCGCATTTAATCGCGCCCGTTTCACTCGTCACTCCTTGGTGCGCCCAATCAGAGTGGCTGTCGCGCCCGATTTGCTTTCGGGAAAGTTCTAGCACCAGACGATGAAGCTTCGCGCCATTCTCGCTGCGGGGGTCGTCATCGCCCTTGTCGTTGTTATCGTGGTGTTGAATCGGAAGGACGATTTATCTCGGGCAACTGTCCGCAAAGCTCAACCCGAGGCCGTGGCTCCAGGTTCGCCGATTGAGGCGGTGTCTGCGTCGGCGATCCCTCCGGCCCGCGCCGACCTAGATGGGCAACCCGCGATGAACGCGCCCGAACAGACCGAACTTTCTACCACCGAGCGCTCCCCGCTGGCTGATCTGCTCGG
>JANYFP010000226.1 GCA_025362555.1 Verrucomicrobiota bacterium | reverse complement strand
CAAGGTGATCTATCGGGAGCGCAATCACGTCGAACGACTCTTCCGCCGACTCAAGAGCTTCCGTCGCATCTTCACCCGCTACGACAAACTCGATGCGCTTTTCCGTTCCTTCGTCACCTTCGCTCTCATCTGGTTAGCTCTTGCGTAGTGTTAACAGGCCCTAGAGGGCCGGTGCTTGCGCCGCACCTGAAAGAAATGCCATCAACCGCGGCACGCCGCAAGCGGCGGCCCTACAATTCAGGAATGAATACTGATTACTCGCGGTCTCAATTGACTGACAGACGAGCTTCAGCCTGCATTAAAGCCTTTCCGACCACCCCCGATTTGCCCGACCACTCCCTATGGCCGCCACTCCTGTGAATTCTGCTCCCTCCGCCCGTGCGTTGATCGTTATGTTTGCATCGGTGATCGCGCTGACGATTGGCCTGCTGAGTCTTTCCTGGCATGCCTCGATTCTCGACCGGTATGAATTCCGCCAGCTCCAAACCGCGCTGACCACGCATTGGATCGTGCAGGAAGGCTGGCACCTGAACTACCTGACTCCGCTTTTCGGACCACCTTGGTCAGTCCCCATGGAGTTCCCCACGTATCAGATAATCGTGGCCACGGTGCACCAATTCAGCGGCATTCCACTGGAGCAAGCGGGGCGACTGACGAGTATCGCGTTCCTTTTCGCCTGTCTGCCGGCCCTCTACGATCTGCTAAGTTTCGCCGGACTTAAACCTTCGCGACGGCTGATCGTACTCGTGGTCGTGCTCACATCGCCGGTGTATTTATTTTATGCGCGGACCTTCATGATCGAAACCACGGCGTTGTGTTTCGCGATTTGGTTCCTTGCCCTCTTTCGCCACGCCCTGGAGAGTCCTCATCGGGGCTGGATCATCGCGACCACGATCGCGGCCTCCCTCGCCGCACTCACGAAAATCACGACGTTCATCGTGTTCGGGTTGCCCGCCGCGGCTTTGGCAATTTCCTCCTATCGCGCCGCCACGGCCTCCGCAGACAAGGCCTCGACGATCAAACGTGTTTTCTTGGCCTCGCTCATACCCGCGGGTATTTCCCTGGGACTTGCCTGGTGGTGGATTGGCCATAGCGATGCCGTGAAGGACTCCAATCCGTTCACCGGATTTCTCGCCGCGCGCGAGATGCACGCGTGGAATTACGGGCCGTGGTCGCTGCGCCTCGACTGGTCGTTCTGGGTGCACATGCAGGAAACCATTGTCGGGTTCAACCTTACGGAAGGTGCCATCGCGATCGCGCTTTTTTGCGTTCCGTTCGCGCCAAACCGGAGCCGTTGGATGGCCGCCGCCGCACTCGCCGGTTTTATTTCCGGACCGCTGATCTTCGCTAATCTTTACCACGTTCACGATTATTATTACGCCGCCAATTCCCTACTCCTCCTCTCGGCGGCCGGATTGATGATCGCGTCAATCTGGGATGACTCGCGGCTGCCCCGCGGAGCCAACTGGCTCGCGCTCGCGCTCGTGCTGAGTTTTCAACTGCACGCCTACTATCGCGGCTACTATTCACATCATCGCAACGGTTCCCCGGCGGCGCCAGCGATGGCGGCAATCATTCACGACGCGGTACCGGCCGACGGAGTCGTACTCATCTACGGCGCGGATTGGGATCCACTCCTGCCCTATTATGCCCAGCGCCGGGCGCTGATGGTGCCGGGTCATCGGGAAGATGAAACCGACGTGCTGGAGCAAGTCCTAAAGACCCTGCCAGCGCAGCAGAAGATCGCCGCGATGGTAATTCACGGCGACAAACTGCGCGCGCGCGCCGACTTCATTCGTGAACGCGTCGCACGCTTCGGACTTTCCCCCCAGCCGGTCGCGCGCAACAGCACCGACGAACTCTATCTGCCGGCCGCGATTGATCCTAGTGTGATCGCCAAAGTAGCCGCCAATTCTTCGAACTCCGTTCAGTTGCTCGCGCTTCCGGCGGACGATTCAATTTCCGCCTCGCTGAAACCCGATGCGATTACCGGCTTTGATCTTTCCGCGTTTCATCCCGTTCCGATCGCAGTGCGGAGTAAGTACGGCGTGAATATCGGCGTACTCGACGGCCGCAAAGTGCTCAACGCCCACGCACCCTCCGAACTTGTCTTCCACCCTGCCCCTGGCGCGCGTCACCTGCGAGCGGTGGTGGGCTTACCCGATGCGTCGTTCGCTGCTGGCCGCGATGCAATCACCGATGGAATCACGATTGATATTTTCGTGGCCGCATCGACTGGGATTAAGCAGCTCCTTTTTCACCGCCAATTGGATCCAGTCCACGCCGCCGGTGACCGCGGCCCGCAGACCATCGAACTCGACCTGCCGCCAGCGGTCACCGGCGATTTAATCCTGAGACTCGGCAACGGACCGAAGAATGATCCGACCAATGATTGGGCCTATTGGGCCGCAGTGGATGTGCAGTGAAAACTCTGCGGTAATGATGCTAAAAAACTCAGATGAGAAACCGCTAATCAAGAAATTCAAAAAACTGAGACAAAAAACAGTTCACCTGATCGGTGAACAAATTACCTCTGCACGAAACGCCACTATTGTTTGGATTAGCGGAAATTAGCGGTTAACCGTCTGAGGAATTTAGGATGAGACCGTTGAAAACGAATCCGTCTCTGGACTGATCCAAAAAAGCCGGAGCCCGACCTCCGGGCGGGCTGACGAGTACACGCCCTGTAAACCTGCCCGGAGGTCAGGTTCCAACTCACCTCAACGGCGTCGTTCCGGCTTAATAGTTCCTTTCGCCATTCTTCACACAACCGGCTTGCGTCGATAAAACAACAAACCCGGTAGAGCCAGTCCCACCGCGAGAGCCGCCACGATAAAAATTGCGCTCAGGCCCGACGTGATCGCCGTGTTCAGCAACTCCGGAGTCAGGGCGCGCCGCTGAATCTCCGCGACCGCCAGCAAAGCTGTGAAAAATGAAACGCCCGGGATCATCGGGATCATCGCCGCCACCGTAAAGACCTTCGGATGGGCCCGCATGCGTTGCGCAATGTACACGCCCAGCAAACTCACCACCGAAGCCGCGATAAAGGTCGCCGGCACGATCGGCATGCCGCCCGTGATCAGGAGAAAGCGCAAACCGCGTCCGATCGCGCCGCCCGCCGCACAATACCCGAGCGCGCTACGCGGCACGTTAAAGACCAAGCCAAACCCCACCGCCGGCACCGCCGCGAACAGCATATTTTGCACTAGCAGGAAAAAAATAGTCATAGAAACCCCCACACGTTCCACACCGTCATCGCCAAAATAATTCCGGATGAAGTGGCCGAGCCGAG
>JANYFP010000200.1 GCA_025362555.1 Verrucomicrobiota bacterium | reverse complement strand
CACCCCGCCACCTCCACCACCGCTGCTCGAAGGTGCGGTAGGCGTCGGAGTCGGCGTGGGCGTGGGCGTCGTGGAGGGAGGCGGTGAAACGACGACCGTTCCCTGCGTCAACGCCAGCGTCGTGACCACGCCGGCTTGAGTAATTTTCCGAATCGTGGCGTTACCGGTATCGGCGACGAATACATTCGCGCTGGAATCCACCGTCAAAGCCTTGGGTTGATTGAACCAGGCATCGCTGCCCGTGCCATCCTTGAGCCCGGCGACACCGGGCAATCCAGCCAACAGGCGCGCCACGCCCGTCGGTGTAATTTTGCGCACACTGGAGTTTCCCGTATCGGCGACGTAAACATTTCCCGCGCTATCAACCGCCAGTCCACCAGGATTATTAAACAACGCTCCGGGACCGGTGCCGTCCGTCGAGCCCATCACTCCAGCCAGTCCGGCCAACGTGGTGACCACCCCACCGGAAGTGATTTTTCTGAGCGTGTTGTTCGTCGAATCGGATACATAAATAGTGCCCGAACCGTCGACGGCTATTCCGGTCGGATGATTGAACCGCGCGGCACTGCCCGTGCCGTCGGTCGATCCTGAAACTCCCGCATTTCCCGCCAACGTCGTCACCACACCGGCGGCCGTGATCTTCCTAATGGTGTGATTAATCGAATCAGCCACGTACAAATTTCCGGTCGCATCAAGGCCCATTCCAATTGGCGAAGAAAACGTCGCTGCAGTTCCGGTCGCGTCGGTGTTGCCCCGCGCAGACGTCGATCCTGCCAGCGTACTCACCACGCCGGTCGAAGTGATCCGTCGGATTGTCGCGTTCGCCGTATCGGAAACACTCAGCGTGCCATCAGTCGAAACGACGACCCCACTCGGATCGTTAAACCGCGCCGCTGTTCCAGTGCCATCGGCCGTACCCGTTTGTCCACTGGTCCCGGCCAGCACGGTGACTGCGCCAGTAGCGGAAATTTTCTGAATCATATCCGCGGAGGTATCACCAACGTAAAGGTTGGCCGCGCTATCAACGGCCACCGCCACTGGGAATGGGAAAAAAGCTGACGCCACAGTGAGCGTGGCCGAATTACTCGTGGCGGAGCCGCCGGTGTACGTCGTCACGTAGCGGTAACGCTGGCCATTTTGCGCCGTGGTCGCTCCCGAGATTTCCAAAGTCGTGGTGTTCACGCCGCGATAAGTGCTGTTGTTGACCAAGTCAGTCCAGGTCGCACCGCTGTCAGTCGAGACCTGCCACTGTATGCCACTCGTACCGGCGGCGGAGAACGCCACGTCGTGTCCTGTGGTCACAATTCCATCGAGCAAAGCGCTGGTCAAAACCGTCAGTGTGGCGACGCTGCTCGTCGTGGTGCCCGCACTGTTGCTGACCGCCACGGTGTAATTCCCGCCATTGGCGGACTGCACGTTTTTAAGCGTGAGCGTCGCACTCGTCGCTCCGGAAACTGACGAACCATTGAACGACCATTGATAGCCCGTGGGGGAACCGCCCGCCGTGACCGTAAAGCTGGCGCTGCCACCGGGCGTGGTCGTTTGGCTGGCGGGCTGCGTCGTGATACTCGGCGGCGAACCGCCACCCGTCGTGACCAATGAAAGATTCAATGTGATGGACGCCATCGCACCGTCCCATCCATCGACCGCGATGAAATACGTCGTCCCGGCGCTCACTGAAAATGTCACGGTACTCGTGCGGATACGCTTGGGATTCGACGTGCTGGTAGCCTCCTCCACATCGTCATTGGCCGCGACCTGAGTCAGTGACGAAACCGCCGAACCGGTATAGATGGCCAGCAGAGTATCGAAATTGCTCCCGAGCGTGGTGAGGGTCGCCGTTCCACCGGAGACCGGGGTCCATTTCCACCAGACGGAATGAACTTTGGTATTTCCCGCATGATCGGGCTCACCCGTTTCCTTCGTCGCCGCGACATTGGTGCCCGTAACCTGAGTGGAGGCACCGCTGAAAGTGATCGCAGTCGCATTGGCAAAGTCATTATTCGCCGGCACAAATCCGGGCGCACCGTACAAAATTTGTGCGCCCGTGATGTCGTCGGCCTGCATCGTGTCGATGTTGCTAATATGACTGTTCATGATCGCGTTTACGGTTTGTGGAGGTGACGCCTCATCAGGATGATTCAAACCAAGCACGTGGCCTAATTCATGAATCGCGACGCGCTGAAGATCGATCGCGGTGCGCCCGTTGCGCGGGCCCCGATAGGAATCCCACGTGTACGCCGAGTTGAAAACGAGATCGGATTCGGTGCGGGAATTTCCCCGCGAATACGACAACGTGACGGCGAGTACATTCGTGCCGAAGGCTTCGCCGCCGACCGTGCTTTCCATCGTGATTTCATTGATCCCATTGCCATTGGTAGCCGGACTGACCGCCTGAATTTGGGAGGAAAGCTGCAGCGTGCCAATGCGACTGTTCCACGCCGACATAGCCGCCTGCACGCTGCTGTTGTAGGTGCTGCCGTCAGTCAATGAGCTGGTGGGCGCGGGCAGTTTCAACACCATCGATACCGTGCCCGGATCCCAAGTGATCACATAGATTCCGCTCTCATCGGTGATAAAATCGTAAGCGTGAGCGCTGCCGCTCAAGCACGCAAAGACTAGAACGAGACCGGCTAGCCGAAATATACGCTCAAGGTTTCGCACGGACGTAGCTGGGGTTAACCGCCGCTTTCACACGTTGAATGAATTCTTCCGGCGTCATCGCTGGGATCGCATTGGATGTCGACGCCGGAGTGGCCGAAGCGAGACCCGCCGGCATGGCTTGGGCAATTTCCGCCGTATCCCGCAATGGCGTTTGATTTTCCCGCGCCATATATTTCCGGCCCGACGAAGCCTCTTTCATCACCGGATAACGGCCGTGCATCATCGCAACGAGTGGCACAATCGTGTGGCCGTTACCGCGAACAAATAGAATATCCTCATCGCCCACGTGAAATTGCGGCGCGCCCTCGATGACCATTTGTTCGTCCCCGATCCGCCCACCAAGGATTTCCAACACCACTTCTTTTGGCGGCGTGCCCGCCACAACCTCGCGTACTTCCAAGGCAACCTTGGTGATGATTTTCTTGCCGTACGTATCCGTGCGGTATTCGGCCGTCACACTTTTAACCACTGCGTGGATGATGTAATCCGATTCATTAACCAACTGGTCAAAGTCCGGCGGGAGCACCGTCGTGGCGTGGACGATAAACGCCATAGCCGAGAATAGCGCCGTCCCTATCAACCATCGAAGCCAGGCAGACGGGCGAGTGTAATTCATGGGTGGAATATAAATAATACGAGCCGGAGCGCAAGTGGGGTGCACTCCATTTAGGCCTGGGAGATCAGACCCGTTTCAACCACACTAGTTCGCGTGAAATTAACCTGAGCCGTGTATTGAACTTAAATTCCGCAATTGGTTAACCGCTCATTTTCGCTCATCGGCGCTAATGCAAGCAATACTCGGATTTCGTGCCGCAACTCTTTGTTCACCGATCAGGTGAACCGTTTTTTGAATTCAGTTCCCTTTGAATTTATTGATTAGCGTCAATTAGCGTAGATTAGCGGTTTCTCATCTGAGTTTTATCGGTTGAATCAGAATATCACTCGATGCGACCGACGACTAAATCCAATCCGTGAATTATTTCTGTGCTCCAGGATTAACTGCGCCCCGTCGACCCACTTGACTTCCTGCCAGCATAAAAGCTGTTCCACTCAAAGCCAGCGCTTCAAAAACTCCGGCGGTCTCACCCGCGTCCGGCCAACTGGCCAGCACGCGCGGAATATGGAGCAGCACAACCCAAAGAAAGACCATGAGCCCAGATAGGGTCGCCGCCACCACCGCCACCGGTCGAAGCATCACTCCAACCCCGCCGGCGATCAGAGCCACGCCCGTGAAATAAGTCCAAATTCGGGGTAACGGCAACCAGCCTGGTATCATCTGAATAACAAAATCAGCGTAGACAAAATGCTGCACGCCGCAGACCACGAAAAATCCGGCAAAGCATACGGTACTCAAAACGCGGGCGCGCCCCGCCACTTTGTAATTCACTTCAAATCCATCCGCCTGAGGAGGCGTCGAACTCAGCGCGAGTAAGCTAGCCCCGCCGAACAGAGCCAGTGCCTTGCACGGATTCGTCCACATAAATCCAGCCCCCGGATTGGCAGCGACACCGGGCAGATGTAAAATGAAAACCCCGACGAAAAGTACTCCCACCACCAAGGCCGCGGGCCGACGAATTCGATTCAACGCAATCGCCAGACCGGCCAGAATCAGAACCACGCCACTCACGTCGGCCCATAAAAAGGGCCACTTGATCCACGCGGGCAATGGCGGCACCAACCGGACAAAATCCTGCCGGATTAATTGTTGCAATCCAGAGCCGATCATCGCGATCGCGAAAAACAGCCGGCCGAGATCAGAACGATTTTTCATCGACCGAATAAATTCCGACTGCTGAAAAGGAAGTGATCAGGCCTGCGCACAGTTATCATAACTCCGTCCGCTCCGACTTCCCTTCAACAACGCCATGCTTTTATCGTCCTTCCCTTCTAATCTTGGTCAAAATGTCCTACGGAGCCCCGGTTCGCCCACTTAATGACAAGACCCAACAGCCGCAATTTTCTTACTCCGGCGTGGAGAAGCATGAACCAGCCGGTGATTTATGCCGCCTAAAAACTAAAGGTCGCTAGCCGCCAAAAGTCTGTCCGTATGGTCAAAGTCGTCCGACCCTCCTTATCTTGCCATGAAAATCCAGTCCGCCGTTTTTGAAGTCAGTTCGCCCAACCTCGAGTTGTGTCCCACCCTCCCGTTGCCGGAATTTGCCTTCATTGGGCGGTCCAATGTGGGGAAATCCTCGTTGATCAATATGCTCACGGGCAAAGCCGGTCTGGCCAAGGTATCCGATTTGCCCGGCAAGACCAAGCTGATGAATTTTTTCACCATCAACCGCAACTGGCGCCTCGTGGATTTACCGGGCTATGGTTATGCCCACGTCGCGAAGACGGACCGTGCGGATTTTAATGAGGCCGCCGCTGATTACCTCCAAGCACGGGAAAATCTCGTCTGTATTTTCGTCCTGATCGATTCCCGGCTGGAGCCCCAAGCCATCGATGTCGATTTCATCAACTGGCTGGTCGATCGCGAGATTCCCTTCGTCCTGATCTTTACCAAGACCGACAAACAATCCGCGTCCCAGACCCAGTCGAGTGTCGCCCGTTTCAAGAAAGCCGTCCTGACCGAGCTCGATCCGCCGCCGCCGATCTTCGTCAGTTCCTCCAAGACAAAGGTCGGACAACGGGAAATCTTAAAATTCATTGGCGACGCGTTGATCGAAAATCCACAACAGTCCAACAATGCAGAGTAGGCCGACGGGGCGGTTGGGAGCGAAGAGCGTGGTATCCGAAGCCAAACCAGAAGCGTGACAAAATGAGGGTGAGACGCGCTGGCCGCTTTGGCTGCCAGTTCGAACTCTCACCTCACCCCGCCCTCTCAAATGAACCGATTGGCCCGGATCGCCCGCGCCATTTGCTCTTAAGCAGCCGTGGCGTGCAGGTGGGCGTGCAGGTGATTCGCAATCAAATCAGCTGCTTCCGCCAATGGGACATGGGCGGTATTTATCACCAAATCGTACGCGGAGGGATCTGCGATATCGGCATTGAAATGAGCGTGAACGTAGCGACGCCGCGCCGCGTCACACCGGGAGTTGTGAGCCAGTGCCGCCGCCTCCGAAATACTAAACCGACTGGCGTAATAGCGGGCGCGATGGTCAGCCGGAGCCACCAGCCGCACATGGATACCATCGCCCAGACCGGCGGTCGCGAAGTTGGCTCCACGCCCGACCAAAATCACGTTCCCACCCTTGGCCAGTTGTTGCATCGTGGTTTTTGATTTCTGCACCAACTCCCACAAGTTAGGATGAAGCCCAACCATTTCCCCAATGGTCGCATTCACTTCCGGAACCGTGTCTTCCGGCAGATAGCGGGCAAGTTGCTCGGGCAGATGGTGGGCTTGGAGCATCTGACTGATGACATTGCCACCAAAAATGGCCCATGGCTCAACCGCACTTAACTTGGTGGCAAGGAGCTGAGCGAGATTAGAGCCACCCGCGCAACACTCGCGCGAAATCGTAATAAATGGCCGCGGCACACGATTGATCCAGGGAGTACGTGACTCCCGACTCTCGGCCGTTAAATAGCCGTCAGCTTTATCCAAAAATAGCGGTGTATTCATGGGAAAATTAAGCGCTTTGCTGGGTAGTTGGGGGACCGATCCGATGATCGGGAAAGAAAACAAGTGACATCCTAAATCTAGCATACCCCATGCCCGGATTCAACTCACGCCAACCTGTAAGAACACCTAATAGCAAGAGGTGAGTCTAGTAGGCCGAGACGCCGGCAGTGCGCCACATGAGTCATGCCCGACTATCCCACCTTCAATCCAAACAAGTAATTTGGTCACGGGAGACCCAGAGATTGAATACAGAAATTCGGAAGAGAAATTCCGTAGACTTAAATCTGAAGTTTACGACCACGGCATAAATCAACCTAAACAAACCTAATACCCATAAGCCTCCCGCTTCCTCCGTGTCCGCACTCGGTGAGCTCGGTGAAACCGGCCTTTTCCTTTTAATGGATCAATGAGTGTGGTCAGCACCGGGCACTGATCTCCGCCAACTGAACCATTGCCGTGGTCGCCGCATCACGACATCAACCTGTTCGCATGCCCGAACCGACTCCCGCTCCGCCACCCCCGCCTTCGTCCGGCGAAATCAGTCCGGTCGTGCCGCATCAACGCCGAGTGCGTTACACCGGGAAAAATCCCCGGCGTTTCGAGGATAAATACAAGGAGCTCGCGCCCGAGCGTTACGCAGCGGATGTCGCCAAAGTGATCGCTTCGGGCAAAACCCCCGCTGGGAGTCACCGTCCGATTATGGTGCAGGAAATTATTAAAGTCCTCGCCCTGCAGCCCGGCGAAGTCGCGGTCGATTGCACGTTGGGCTTCGGCGGACACGCCCGCGAATTGCTGGCCATCATCGCCGCTGAAAAAAGCCACCCAAAAGGCCGGCTCATTGGCTTGGATGTCGATCCGGTTGAGTTGCCTAAAACCACCGCGCGACTCCGCGCCGCCGGTTGGAGTGACGACGTGTTCACCAGTGTGCGCAGTAATTTTGCCGGACTGCCCAAGATCCTCGGCGAACTCGGCCTCGACGGAGCTGATGCCATTCTCGCCGACCTTGGAATTTCCTCGATGCAACTCGACGACCCCGCACGCGGCTTCACGTACAAGACGGATGGCCCACTCGATCTGCGCCTCAACCCTCAACGCCCGCCCTCCGCGTCCGACTGGCTGGCGCGTGCATCTGTCGCGGAGCTCACCGCCGCGCTGCGCGACAATGCCGACGAACCGCACGCTGACCGGCTCGCCAGCGAATTAGTCGAACTCCGGCAGCGGGCGCCCATCACGCGCACCAAACAACTGGCCGATGCCGTCAGAGAAATCCTAAATTTACCCAAGCCCAGCCGTGATCAGGAAACAGATGACTCCAGCATCCGGCGCGTTTTTCAAGCTCTGCGCATTGCGGTGAACGACGAATTTGGCGTGCTCGATTTATTTCTAAGACAGCTGCCGTTTTGCCTGAAGCCCGGAGGGCGGGTGGCGATTTTGACCTTCCATTCCGGCGAAGATCGTCGGGTGAAACAGGCCTTTCGCGACGGCGAACGCAGTGGAATATATTCAAGGGTCAGCGATGAAATTATTCGGGCTGAGGCAGAGGAACTCCGTTCCAATCCCCGCAGCTCCTCCGCGAAACTACGCTGGGCCGTGCGAGCGTAACACCTCACCTCCCACCCTCCATCGAGTAACTGCTCTCCACCACCGCCACTGGGGATTTCTCCCATCCGAGTGGAGGAGATTGCTTGCAAGCAAGCTCCTACACTCAAGCAAGCCGGGCCGTTCGATTCCACTCCCAGTCCGCGCCCAGGTTTGGGGGATTAAACCCACCTCGAATAAAAACAAAACGCCCCCGGATCTTAAGTATACTATTAGTTTACTTCAGGCTTCGGCCCAGCTACCGCGTTTACCCCCGCCCCTTCTAAGGCCAGAGCCTCAAAGTGCCGGTCGGAATTGCGGATGACGCTCAATCTGCTTTTCAAAAGCGGCCCGCTCTCCCTCGGCCAGGTGTTTCGGGAATTTCGAATCGCTCCGCCGCCAGCGGCCTAACCACTCGTCGCCCAGCAACCGCGGTAACGAAGGATGTTGGCTGGCGCCACCGGCCTTGGTAAAGGCCAGGGTGGTGTCGGCTTTCGGCCCGGTGCCGACGCCGGGGGCGACGAAAAAACCCGCCGTAAGCAGCGACACCCGCACGGCGGTCGCCGCCGAATAGGTATAAAGTTCCGCTGATTTAGGCGCGCAGTGCGTGATCAATCGCTTGAAAACGTCCGCCGTCCACAAGTCGCTGTCGGTCTTCGCGGAAAAGGGATCGTAGAAAATCAGGTCGGGCACGGCGGCGGATTCGAGGAATCCCAGAAAATCCCCCTTGAGCAGTTCCCATTGCAGCAGACCCGACGCGTGTTGCCAGCGCCCGGTTTCCAGGATCGCGTGCGGCGCACCATGGCGGAGATGCGGGAAGTGGCTGGCGAACTTCGCGGCCAATTTAAGCGGATCCAAGTCGATTTCGAAACTCACGATTCGCAGCGGGCGCAGGGCGGCGGCGCCGTGTTCCGCGAGAACTTTTTCAAAGCAATGCAACGCCGCCATCGCGTTCGAAGCCGCACCCAGGCCCACGTCCCAAATCACGAGTTCGTCACTCTGGCCTTCCCGCAACAACAAGCGGCCGGCGAGTCCGGACTGCTCCACATAGAGTTTATTGGCTTCCTCACTCGGCCGGTTCACCGAATGCATGACTTCGCCCGAGCTGAGTTGGCGGATGCTGGAAAACCCCTGCGGGCCGGTAACGATATCGTAGTCGCCTAAAATCTTCAGTCGCGCCGGCTGGCGTTTCTTGACCGGGTGAATGACGTTTTCCTCATCATTGCGGCCCAATTCGTAGCGGTGCTTTTCGTAGAAAGCCGTGAATTCGTCGCGCAAAATGCTTTCCCGCATATCCCGCATGAGGCGGTGATAAAAGGCAAAGTTGTGAATGCCCAACAGGTGCCAGCCGAGCGTTTCATCAGCTTTGACCAGGTGGTGCAGGTAGGCTTGGGAATACTCGCGGCAGGTCTGGCAATCGCAGCCCGGTTCGAGCGGCGCTTCGGAAAATTTGTGCGCGACGCGGCGCAGCATGATTTTACCCCGGCGCGTGAACGCCACGCCACGCTGGGCGAGCTGACCGGGGATAATGCAGTCGAACATATCGACGCCCCGATGCACGGCCTCGAGGATATCAATCGGTGTGCCCACGCCCATCAGGTAACGGGGAAGATTTTTCGGCAACTGTTCCGTAACCAGACCGGTAAATTCATAACGCTCAGCGTGCGTTTCACCAACCGCCAGCCCGCCGATCGCCAGCCCATCAAAGGGCAATTCGCGCAAAAACTCCGCGCTCTTCTTCCGCAAATCGTGGTGGCAAGCGCCCTGGACAATTCCGAAAAGCGCCGCCGGCGAATCTCCCCGGGCAATCAGCGAGCGCTTCGCCCAGCGATGGGTGAGTTCCATGGCCGCTTCGGCTTGGGCGTACGGCGCCGTGGACGGAATGCATTGGTCGAGCACCATCATGATATCGCTGCCAATGATCTTCTGCATCTCGATGCTGGATTCGGGGGAGAGCAGATGGAAATCTCCATTCACGTAACTTTGAAAACGCGCCCCCTCCTCGTTCATCGCCCGCTCCGCCGGCAGGGAGAAAATCTGAAACCCACCGGAATCAGTCAGCACGGGGCCGTCCCAATTCATGAAGCGGTGGATACCGCCAAATTTCTTAAAGACCTCCGGGCCGGGACGGAGCAAGAGGTGATAAGTATTGGCGAGCAGGACGCTCGACCCCGTGGCTTTGAGGGTGTCAACCGTCTGCGCTTTCACCGTAGCCTGCGTACCGACGGGCATAAAAACGGGCGTCTTAACTTCGCCGTGAAGGGTCTGGAACGTGGCCGCACGCGCCTTAGAGTCGCTGGCTTCTGCCTGGATGGTAAATTTTAAACGGGACATGCTTTCAAGTTAGCCGGCGAGTAAGAGACAGTTTTGGCCGGATGCGAAGTCCTTTGTTTCGCCGTTCACCCATCATATTCCAAGTAACACGCCGCGCCGCGATATCGACGCGGGTGACGGCTTGCCAAAACGTTCCGCGTCAGATCGGATCAGCAGAGTCCCCCCCTCCAAAAAACTCCCCCTATGATGCAGTTCAAACTGAGAAGGATCGTTCTGTGGTTGTGCTTCGCGGCCACCGTTTCGTTGTCCGCCGAAATCAAAATCGGCGATAGTTACGCCCAAGTTTTGCAAGAAAAAGGCCTGCCCATCAGCAAAATCGAAACCGGTAATGTGCACCTGCTGCACTACCCGGACCGCACGATAAAATTGGAGAATGGCATCGTCACTGCGGTGCAAGTCGCCTCCGCGCCCGCCACCACCGTGCACCCCATCATGACCGCTGTCGCCACCACCACGAAACCCGCCACGGCTAAAGCAAACGCGGAAGGCGCACTGAACTGGCAAACCGACTTTACCGCCGCGCTCGCCCAGGCAAAAACGGAAAACCGACAGGTGTTTCTCTTTTTCACCGGCTCCGATTGGTGCAGTTGGTGCATGCGCCTCAACAAAGAAATTCTCACTACCCCGGAGTTCACTCAGTACGCGAAAGAGAAACTCATTTTGGTCGAAGTGGATTTCCCAAAAAAGCGCCCGCAGTCCGCCACGCTCCAGCGCCAAAACGCAAAATTGGCCAAACGCTTTAACATCGAGGGCTACCCCACAGTCATCATGCTGGATAGTTCTGGCAAAAAAGTTGACGAACTTGGCTACCAGGAAGGCGGCCCCACGCCGTTCATCTCGCGGTTGAGCAAACTGTAGTTTCCCGAGCCTTACTCCAACCGGCCAACCGCCGCGCTAAACCAATTCTCGTCCGTCTCCCCT
>JANYFP010000186.1 GCA_025362555.1 Verrucomicrobiota bacterium | reverse complement strand
AGCGAAAAATGCAGAGCGTTCCCGGCGGCACGCACTGGGGCGGCGGCGTGTCGATCAGCGCGCGGGATCAGGCGAAGATCGGGCAATTGCTGCTCAACGATGGCGCTTGCAACGGCGTGAGATTATCCTGAGTGTAGGTGCGCTTGAGATAACCGGTTTGGGAAGTGCCGTAGAATTTTTCGCTGAACGGGTATTTGAGCAGGAGGCCCAGCGGAATATTCCAAGATTGGGTGCGGATATTGACGGCCGAGTCAGAGCGGCTTTCGCGATAGGCGGAGGCCGTGAACGAACCGGTGGTGCGGCCGGTGCTCTTGATTAATTCAATGGAGAAGTAGGGGTTCACCGAACTCTCCGACGTGTAGGTATTGAAATGTTGATAGCCGATTTTTGCGATGGCATTCACCGCCAGGAGGCCGGCTCGGCGGTTGTATTCGGCGCCGGCTTCGCCCGAGAAACTGGAATCTCCGCGTTGCGTTGAATCGGCGAAAATATTTGTGCTGTAGCCGAATGATACTTCGCCGAAGACAAAAATTTGATTCTTGGTGCCGTCGAGGTTGAGGAGCGCACGCGCCTGGTGCAGCGGAAGCACCAGGAGCAAAACAAGCAGAAAGAGGTGTTGGGGTTTGGTGGAAAAAATCACAGCAATACTCGGATTATTACGGACTGCCGGGCAGGCGGTCGGGGCTTACGGTAATGTTGGCCGGGAGCTTTACCGGAACGACCGGGTTGGCGCTGATCTCCTGGTCGGTCGCATCGTTGGCGTCAAAAAACACTGTCTTCTTTGCGTTGCACGCGATGGTGGTGCGTTCATCCAAGGGTGACATCGCATCGTTCGGGGTGGGCACAATCGTCAAGGTTGGAGGCTGTCCGGCCGTGGTGATTCGGATGATGGCGCGATCACCTGGGCGGAGAATTTGGCCGACGGCATCCTGCGGGCCGTTGCGCACGGTGATGTCGCCTTCCAGCAAATCTACGGTGGTTCCGTCCGGCGTGGTTGCGATCGAAACTCGGCCACGGCGAATCGCCACCACGGCCAGAGGCGTCGTGTAAATCATCGTGGTGCCGGCCGCGAGCTGGTTGGTGCAGATGCCGACGGTCCCTTGAGTCACGACGACATTACTCTGGGAAGTCGACGGTTCGATTTCGGGATTGGCTTTGTTCGGCGCGGTCGGAAGGAATCTTTCCTGGGCAAAGCGGTCGATTTTAATCCGCGTGTTTTCCTCCATGTAGAGTCCGGTGCCGTTGGAGTAGACGAACGCGTTGTGCGACTTGTCCTTGGTTTCAATCGTGGTGCCGGGAGCGTCAAACGCTTTGGTTTGCTCGGCAGTGAAGCTTTTTCCGTTACTGACGATCGCGGATTCGCCCTTCGTTTCCGCGAGATAAATTTTGGTGGTCGGGCCCTTGCGATTTCCGAGCTGGGTTTGTTGGGCGAATCCACTTGAGCATAAAATTCCCGTGATGGCGGCGGTGATGAGAAGGGGAGGAAAGTTGAATTTCATGGCGCGGATTGGGGGATCGTTTTCTGAAACGAAGGGAGGCCGGTCTGGGATGAATTCTGGTCTAATAGGGTATATTCCCTGTCTCAAGCAGGGAATACCTGTTATGTGGCGTATAATCAGTGCTTTTACACTAAAATATTAATTAAGCGTCCTTTGACGTAAATTGTCTTCTTAATCGCCTTGCCCGCCAGGTGGGGAATGACCCTTGGTTCGGCCGAAGCCAGCTCTACCAATTGAGACTCGGTGAGATCGACGGGGACGTTAATATCGCCGCGGTGCTTCCCGTTAACTTGGATCACGATCTTCATGCTGATCGCGACCAGTTTGGCGGGATCGAAGGACGGCCAGCCGGCGGTCATGACTGAGCCCGATTCGCCCAAACGCGCCCACAGTTCTTCGGCCAAATGCGGCGCGAAAGGCGCGAGCAAGCGGAGTAAATCGGACAGGGCCGTGCGTGGCAGTGCCGGTTCTTTTTGCAGCGCGTTAACCAGAATCATCATCTGGGAAATCGCCGTGTTAAAGCGCATGCCCTCAATATCGTCGCCTACCTTCTTGATGGTTTCGTGGAGCAATTTACTAGTATCGGCCGTGAGCGTCGCTTCAGCGGAGATGCGCGGATTGAGCGCGCCTTCTTCGTTGAGACACTCGCGCCATACTTTGCGCAGGAAACGGTGGACGCCTTCGATGCCTTTGGGATTCCACGGTTTCATTGCTTCCAGTGGCCCGAGGAACATCAAATACATGCGCAGCGAGTCGGCGCCGTACGCGCTGATCACGTCGTCGGGATTCGCGACATTGCCGCGACTCTTCGACATTTTCACGCCGTCTTCGCCGAGAATAATTCCTTGGTGGAATAATTTTTTGAAGGGCTCGCTTTGCGGTACGATGCCGAGATCGAAAAGCACTTTGTGCCAGAAACGCGCGTACAATAAGTGAAGCACGGCGTGCTCGGCCCCACCGACGTAGAGATCGGGGACGTCCCAGTATTTCAGGGCTTCGTCGCTCGCGATCGCGGTCGCATTTCGTGGATCGAGATAACGCAAATAATACCAGCAGGAGCCGGCCCATTGCGGCATCGTGTTCGTTTCGCGGCGGGCGCGCAGCCACGCTTCGCCGGCGGGTTGGGCCTGCGTGGCAGGAACGGCGGCGCCGGTTTCGACGTTGAACCAGATTTCGAGCCACGCGGTTTCGTTGGCGAGCGGACTCTCGCCGTTGCCGCTGGGTAGATAGGATTTCACGTCGGGCAACACGAGTGGCAGCGACACGTCGGGCACGGGCAGGGCGAATTGCGTGACGCCGTGCTCAACGAACGTTACCGGTGACGTCGGCAAATCTTTGCGGAGTGCAGCGGCGCGGCGGTAGTCCGTTTCGCTTACCCACACGATGGGGAATGGCTCGCCCCAATAACGCTGACGTGAGAACAGCCAGTCGCGGAGTTTGTAGTTAATCGTCGCCTTGCCGATGTGGCGGGCGGTGAGGTCGGCGCTGATGCGTTTCTTCGCTTCGGGCCAACTCAGACCGTCGTAGCCCGGAGAATTCACGACGTTGCCGTCACCCGTGTACGGAAGTTTTTCGTCGTTATCCGCTGCTTGAATCACGCGGATGATTGGCAACTGATATTGCACCGCGAATTCGTGATCGCGCTCGTCGTGTGCCGGCACGGCCATGATGGCGCCGGTGCCGTAGCCCATCAACACATAGTCGGCGATCCAGATTGGGACGTGCTCATGGTTAATGGGATTGATCGCGTAACTGCCGCTGAAAACGCCGCTCTTGTCTTTCGCGAGATCGGTGCGCTCCAGGTCGCTCTTGCTTGCGGCTTTGAAGCGATACGCTTTCACCGCGTCGCGTTGCGCGGGCACGGTGAGCGAATCGACGAGCGGATGCTCGGGGGCGATCACCATGTAAGTACAACCGAACAACGTATCAGGCCGCGTCGTGAAAATCTTCAGATCACCGAGCGCGGGATTCTCCAACTTGAATAATACTTCCGCGCCTTCGCTGCGGCCGATCCAGGCTTCCTGCATGCGCTTGGTGGAATCAGGCCAGTCGACGCCTTTGAGACCTTCGAGCAATTGCTCGGCGTACGCGGTGATGCGGAGCACCCACTGACGGAGATTGCGGCGTTCGACGGGAAAGCCGCCGACTTCGGATTTGCCATCGATGACTTCTTCGTTGGCGAGGACAGTTTTTAATTCCGGGCACCACCACACGGGGCGCTCATCGACGTAGGCCAGGCCTTTTTTAAACAGTTGGAGGAAGATCCATTGCGTCCAACGGAAATACTTCGGGTCCGTGGTATCGACTTCCCGGTCCCAGTCGTACGAAAAGCCCAAGGCTTTGATCTGGCGGCGAAAGTTGACGATATTATTCTGGGTATTAGATGCGGGATGGGTCCCGGTTTTGACGGCGTGTTGTTCCGCAGGCAGGCCAAAGGCATCCCAGCCGATGGGGTGGAGCACATTGAAGCCGCGGGCGCGTTTGTAGCGGGCGAGAATGTCGGTTGCGGTGTAGCCTTCGGGATGGCCGATGTGCAGCCCGGCTCCGGACGGATACGGGAACATGTCCAGCACGTAATATTTCGGGAGCGACGATTTATTGTCGGCGCGAAAAGCTTTAGTTTGCTCCCAGAAAGATTGCCAATGCGGCTCGATTTCGAGAAAGTCGTAGTCTTTACAATTTGTAGCCATCAGAGTGAAGCCCACCACATTGAGAGATTCCACATCACCGTCAATCATCCGCAAGCTGGTCATTACCGGACTGGCTTTCTTTGTCGTGACGTCATCGGCCCACGCGGCCATGAGTCGCGGCCTCAACCGACTGCTGGATGCGGTGGTCCGGATCGATGTGCGGGAGATTACTTTTGAGGATGGAGCCCAACGTTTCACCGGCGGAATCGGCTCGGGCGTGATCATTTCCGCGGACGGACTCATCCTGACGAACGCTCATGTGGCCAGCCCGCGCGCGGTTGAGATTTCGGTCACGCTCGCGAGTTTGGAGCAAGTCAGCGCCAAGTTGGTCGGCTGGGATCATTGGACGGATCTCGCGGTCATCCGGCTTGATCTCGATGAAGTTCGCCGGCGTAAACTTAATTTCACCTCGGCGGATTTTGGTGATTCGGCCGCGTTGTTTCCGGGCGAGACGGTTTACGCTGTGGGTACGCCGTACGGATTGGCGCGCACGGTCACGCGTGGTATTATTTCCAACAACAATCGCCCCTTTGAGGATCCTCGCGGCGTGAATGGATTTGAAACGGGCTCGTTTAACACGTGGCTGCAAACCGACGCGGCGATTAATCCTGGCAACAGCGGCGGACCACTCGTGACCGACGACGGCAAGGTGATCGGGATCAACTCGCGCGCGTATATTGGCGCGGAGAATCTGGGCTTCGCGATTCCGGCCGAGATTGCGCGCCGCGTGTCGGCTGAACTCGTGTTGCACGGAAAAATTACGCGCAGTTATCTTGGGTTGGTGCCCGGGGCGTTGCGGGATCTCGAGAAATTTTATTCGCTCGCGGCCAACACCGGTTTGCTCGTCAACGGCGTCGATCCGGACTCGCCGGCGGCGCGCGCAGGGTTGCGACCGGGCGATGTGGTCCTGACGCTCAACGGCCAGAAACTTGACGGACGTTTTCCTGAACAACTGCCGCCGATTCAGAATTCGATTGCGAGTTTGCCGGTGGGTTCGACGGTGCGGCTGGGGGTCAAGCGGGGCGGGCAAAGTCTCGAACTGAGCGCGGTCACAGAGAAGTTGGAAAGCCAGGTGGGCGACGAATGGGCTTTTGAAAAATGGGGCGTCAGTGTGCGCAAAGTATCGCGCACGTTTGCCCGAGAGAATCGTTTGGCCGATGCGACCGGCGTAATTGTTTTAGGCGTGCAGCCCGGTTATCCGGCGGCGGCGGCGGGTCTGGTTCGCGGCGATATCATTACGAAGATCGGCACGGCACCGATCGCCGAGCTCGACACGCTCAAAAAAATTTACACCACCTACGAAGAAAAACCTGAGGCGCAATTAGTCGAAGCCCAGCGCAACCGTCGCATTTCCCTTTACGTGATCAAACCATGAGTATTTTTCGCCGCATCGTTTTATTTATTGCCGCCGTGGCCACGGTTGCCAGTCACGCGGCGCCGTTGGTTGATTTATTTAACGAACGGTTGAAGTCCGTCGTGGCCGTGGAATTTTTTGTGCAGGATGAAATCGAGCGTCACCCGGTGAGCGTGCAGGGCACGGTGGTCGATGCGAATGGCACGATCATCTTGCCGGGCGCGGCGATTATGCCCGGTGTGCCGCCGGGGCAACTGAAAGATTTCAAGGTTTACCGGCCGAATAATACGGAGCCATCCAACGCGATTTACCTCGGGCAGGATGCGTTGACCGGCTGGCATTTTATCCGCGTCGAAGAAAAATTGCGGAGCCAATTGGTGCCGATCGGGCATTATGAGGCCGTCACGGCGGACCCGGTCATCAGTGAGGAACTCTGGGGCATTGGTCTGCGCAATAAAGAGGAGGATTTCATGCCGTATTTTCTCAGCGCGCGCGTGGCGCTGGTGACGAAGCTCCCGCAAAAAACCGCCATTCTTGCGAGTGAGGTGGCTGGGCCGGGTTTGCCGGTTTTCGATTCAGGCGGGCGTTTGGTTGGTCTGGCCCAAACCGCCTTCGGACAAAACTTCCTGTTATTTTCGCGCAATCAAAACGCGACGCCGATCCTGCTGGTTAACGTGGAGGAAAGCAGCGTCGTCCTGTTGGCGAATGAGGTGTTGCCGAATTTGGGGCGGATCCCGCAGTCCGTCACGGGGCGGCCGATGGCTTGGTTTGGCGCGTACGGTTTGCAGCCGATCGATCCGGAAGTGGCGAAGCTGCTCAAGCTTGAAAATCAGTCCGGCGTGGTGCTGAGCGATTTGATGGAAGGCAGCCCGGCGACATCGGCGGGTTTGAAGGAACGCGATATCGTCCTCGCGCTCGATGGGCAGCCGTTTCCCCGCTTGAAACCGGATCGCGTCGTCGCGGGTTATTTCGGCCAGGAATTGCTCCGGCATCATCCGGGCGACACGATTGTGCTGACCATTTCACGCGATGGCGCGCGGCAGGACGTCAAGGTGGTTTTAGGCGACGAGCCCAAGCTCGTGCGCGAGGCGGACCGGCATTATTTTGAGCGACTCGGATTTACGGCGCGCGAATTTCTGACGACCGACGGAATTGCGAATCGGATTAAGCCCGCCGAGCAGCAGGGCGTGATCGTGCAATTTGTGAAGCCGGGCAGTGCGGTGGGCGCGGCGGGCTTGCGGCCGGATGATTGGGTACGCGAGATCGATGGGGAAGAGATGAAAACCTATGAACAAGCCGTCATGAAGCTGAAGCAAATTGAGGCGGATAAGAGCCGCGTCGAATTTGTGCTGCTCGTGAGCCGGGGCGGTGAGACCTCGGTGCTGCGGGCAAAACTTAATTGATTTATGTTTACTGGAATCATTCAGGAAATCGGACGGGTGGTGGCATTCACTCCGGAAGCGGCGGCGTGGAAGCTGCAACTGGCGGCACAGCTCACGCCGGGCGGCGTCGCGCTCGGTGATAGTGTGGCCGTGAACGGCTGTTGTTTGACGGTGACAAAATTTGACGCGACCGGACTCTGGTTCGACGTCCTGGAGGAAACGCGGAGGCTGACGAGTTTTTCCCAGCTCGCGGCCGGCTCGGCGGTGAATCTGGAGCTGAGCCTCCGTCACGATGGGCGGATCGGCGGGCATTTCGTCACGGGCCACATTGATGTGCCGGGACGGATTGATGTTTTCGAAGCCCGCGGCAAAGATTATTACCTGCGGGTGCATGCGCCGGGTGGGTTTGCGCGTTACTTGGTTTACAAGGGAAGCATCGCGATTGACGGCATTTCGCTCACGGTCGCGGAGGTCGAGGGCGATTTTTTCGCGGTTTGGTTGATCCCGCATACTTTGGCCGCGACCAATTTGAGTGAAAAGAAGGTGGGGGATCAGGTTAATCTGGAATTTGACCTGTTGGCGAAATACGTGGAAAAACTCGCACCCCATCGGACAGTCTAGCAATCTCTCTTCCGTGCCCACTCGAGCTCAACTCTACGCGCTGACTGATGAACTTCGCCGCCTTAAGGCGGGAGGGCAGCGGAGCGTGAGTGTTTCCGATGAGACGTTGGCGGACTTGCGGTCGGCGGTGGCGAGTTGCGTGGCGGGACCGGTCGAAGCGGCGAAGTCGATTCAGGTGGCGCGATTTGAATCAATCCCGGTGGCCACGTCCGGTCCAGGGCCGGCGGCGTTGCCGGTGATTCCGGCTGCTGCGCCGCGAGTCGTGGTGGTGCCTGCAGTACTTTCGCCGGCGATTCCCGCTCCGCCCAAAGTGGAGCTGCCGGCGGGGGACAAAGCTACGCGTTGGGCTGCGCTCCGGGAGAGGGTGTTAAATGACAAGTTCGGTTTGGCCCAGGTGCCGCCGGGAAAAAAGATCGTTTTCGGGACGGGCAGTTTGGACGCGAAGATTTTTTTCTGTGGCGATACGCCGGGTGAGGAAGAGGAACTCGCGGGTGAGCCGTTTGTCGGACCGGCGGGGCAATTATTAACCCGGATGATTCAGGGCATGGGGGTGAAACGGGAGCAGGTTTATATTGGCTATAGCATGAACTGGCGGCCGGAGGTGCCGGTTGGGCCCGGAGGTGTTCCGGGTGCGAGTCGTCGTCCGACCGCACAGGAAATGGCTTATTGCCGGCCCTATTTGCAGGCGCAGATCGAGATCGTGCAGCCGGACTTGATTGTCGCGCTTGGTGCCACGGCGGCGGGTGGCTTTTTAGGCGCGGATTCGTTTAAGACGCTCGGGGAAGTGAAGGGCCGCTGGCATGAATTTGGCGGCCGTCCTCTGATAGTGACTTATCATCCCTC
>JANYFP010000142.1 GCA_025362555.1 Verrucomicrobiota bacterium | reverse complement strand
CATCTGGGCGATCTGTTTGGCTTTGACCGCGCCAAGGGCGCAGACGACCAGAATAAAACCGACGATAGCGATAAGGAATTTCGAGAACATGAGCGTGGGTGTTGGTAGATAAAAAGAGGAAAATCAGGAAACGGTTTTGTCGGTATTGAGCGTGGAAGCGTTTTGCAGAACTTTATTGAGGAGTTTCACGAGCATTTTGCGTTCCGACTGACTGAGGGGGCCCATGAGCGCCGCCATACGTTGAAAATGCCCCGGCAAGAGCCGCTCAAGAAATTTCTGTCCTTTAGGAGTGAGTGCGACGCGCATCATGCGGCGGTCGTCCTTGTCCGCCGTGCGTCTTACGGAACCATCGCGCACCAAAGTGTCGATCAAGCCCGTCATGGTTGCGCGGGTGACATTAGATTGATCCGCCAGTTCGGCGGGAGTCATGCCGTCCGCGTTGGTCTCGGGATCATGGGATTCCCCCCAAAGCAACATCAACACCCCGAAGCGACCGTGAGAAATACCATGTTCAGTCAGATTTTGTTCGGCATAAAGAAACGCCTCATCTCCCGTGCGCAACAGGTGGAGAAATGCCTCGCAGGCGGACGGATCCAGCTCAGGAAACTTCTGCGAAGCCTCCAGGAGGCATTCGTATCGAGGCAGATGTTTGAGGAGAAGGTGTGGCATGGACGAACAGTGCTTAAATTATCAGGAAGCTGACCATTAGTGTCCTAATCACTTTTGCAAGCAGTCATTCACCTTTAAATTATTTGCCCCCCAGACAACCAAAAACAAAACAGCCGGCCTAATTGGCCGGCTGGAGAACAGCAGATAATTTGCTTCTAATTAGAGCGAGTGGGCTGCGGCCACGACTGCCTCAGTAGTAATACCTAGTTCCTTCATGGCAATATTACCCGGGGCGCTCAAACCGAAGCGATCAATGCCGATCGCCTTGCCGTCGAGGCCAATATATTTATGCCAAAGGCCGGTCACACCCGCCTCGATCGCAACGCGCTTGCGACACGACGAAGGAAGGATCGCCTCACGGTATTCCGCCGACTGACGGTCGAAACGCAAAAACGACGGCATCGAAACCACGCGGGTGCCGGCGCCAAGAGTCTTGGCGGCTGCGACGGCCCACTGCACTTCACTGCCGCTCGCGAGCAGGATCAGCGTCAATGGCGCGGTTTCCTGAATCAGGATGTAACCACCCTTGAGCACACCAGCCCGGCGTTCATGCGGGGTGCAATCGTTCAGCATCGGCACGGCCTGACGGCTAAGTGCGAGCAGTGTTGGTCCATCCGTGCGCTCCAGCGCCGCGGCGAACGCGCCTGCGGTCTCCTCCGGATCGGCCGGGCGAATCACGTCGAGATTCGGAATCACGCGCAAGCCGGACACCGTCTCCACCGGTTGGTGAGTTGGGCCGTCCTCGCCGACACCGACGGAATCGTGCGTGTAGATATAAACGACGGGCAACTTGGCCAGGGCCGCGATGCGCATCGAAGGACGCGAGTAATCCGCAAACACCAGGAACGTCGCGCACGACGGGCGGAAGATTCCATCATACGCCACGCCGTTGTTGATCGCGGCCATGCCGTGCTCGCGAATGCCGTAACGCAGATTGCGACCACCCCGATTGGTGCGGTCAAAATCCTTGTCCGCCGCGATGTAATTGAGCGTTGACCCGTGCAAGTCGGCGCTACCGGAAATCAGCAGCGGAAGCTCCGCCGCGATGGGCTGAAGCACGGTGTTACCAGCGGCGCGTGTCGCGAGTTTGGCGTCGGCGGCGAAGAGTGGAATCTTCGACAACAGATGCGCGGCACTCGGCGCTTGCGCGGCGCTGTCGAGCAGCGCGGCCTTCTCGGGATTGGCCTCACGCCAGACGGAGAAAGCTTTCTGCCACTTGCCATACGAGCGCTTGAGGCGCTTTTTGTGATCAGCAAAATAAGCGCGCACCGTGTCACTGACATAGAAGTGCTGATCGGCGGGGAGGCCGAGTCCCTTGCGGGCCGCATCGGCGAATTTCGCCCCACCCTCGCCGTGGCCCTTGGAAGTGCCCTGCACTTCCGGGATGCCTTTGCCGATGATCGTCTTGGCGATGATCAATTGCGGTTTTCCACTCGTGGCCTTTTTGGCTTTGTTCACCGCTTTCAAAATCGCGGTGAGATCGTGGCCGTCCGTCAAAATCTGCACGTCCCAATTCATCGCCTTGAAACGCGCGGCGGTATTTTCGCTCTGCGTTTTATTCGCCATCGCATCGAGCGTCACATCGTTCGAATCGTAGATAAGAATGAGATTATCGAGGCCTTGGTGACCGGCGAACTCCACCGCTTCCATCGCCACGCCTTCCTGCATACAGCCGTCGCCCGCGAGACAGATGACGTGATAATTAAAAATTTCGTGGCCGGGGACATTGAAGCGCGCGGCGGACATTTGTCCGGCCATCGCCATGCCGACTGAGTTACCGATGCCCTGACCGAGCGGACCGGTGGTGGCTTCAACGCCGGGTGTCTCGTGAAACTCCGGATGGCCGGGCGTCTTGCTGTGCAGCACGCGAAAATTCTTCACTTCTTCGAGTGACAGATCGTAGCCGCTCAGGTGCAGCCAAGTGTAGAGGAACATCGAACCGTGGCCGGCCGACAAGACGAAGCGATCGCGATTCAGCCAGCGAGGCTCATCAGGATTGTGCACCAGCGCGTGGCCGTAAAGTACGGCACCGATTTCCGCGGTACCGAGTGGCAGACCCAGGTGGCCGGAGGAACATTTGTGAATGGCGTCAATCGCGAGGCCACGGGCTTGGGCGGACGCTTGAGCGAGGATTTCGTTCTGCAGTTTCATAATAAAAGTGGGAGAAAAAGACTGAGCGGTAATTAACGCCGGCAAACCGGAGGGTGCAAAGCCCAATTTCCGACATAAAAAAAGCGAGCCCGGGGGCTCGCTTTGAAATTATGTGGGACGGAAGGATTAGACCTTCTTCGCTGGGGCCTCGTAACGCTTTTCCTTGACGGCCATCGCGGCTTTGCCGGTCCGGTCGCGGAGGTAGTAGAGGCGGGCGCGACCTGGCTCAGAATTCTTCTCGATCTCAATGCGCTCGATGTTCGGTGAGTTAACGGGAAACACGCGCTCAACCCCTTCGCCATAGCTGATACGGCGGACGGTGAACGTCTCATGAATGCCGCTGCCCTTGTGGGCGATCACGATACCGGCAAATACCTGGACGCGCTCTTTGTCACCTTCGCGAACTTTGGTGTGAACACGGACACCGTCGCCAACTTTGAATGGCGCTACGATATGTTTCACCTGAACGGCGGTGATTTCTTTGATGATGGGATTCATGGCTGGTTATTTGAGTAAATCTGGTCGGACCTGTTGGGTTTTTTCCACCTGTCTCGCGTGCCGCCACTTGTCGATTTCGCCGTGGTTGCCCGAAAGTAAAACTTCTGGCACGGACATGCCGCGGTAAACGGCGGGACGCGTGTATTGAGGAAAGTCGAGCAACTTGCTGGTGAAACTTTCGGTCGTCAACGACTTTTCTTCACCGAGTACCCCGGGAATGAAACGGGCCATCGCATCGATCAAAACCGCCGCCGCAAGTGTACCGTTAGTAAGAACATAATCGCCGATACTAATCTCCTGATCGATAATTTTTTCGCGAATCCGCTGATCAATTCCTTCATAATGCCCGCTTAAAAGCACCAAATGTTGCTCCTTCGAAAGCTCCGTGGCCAACGCGGGGGAGAGTGGCGTGCCATCCGGAGTCAGATAAATTCGGCGACAACCCGGCGTCTGCAATTGTTCGATGGCATCAAACACCGGGTCACATTTCACGACCATTCCAGCCCCGCCGCCGAAAGGCCGATCATCCGTTGTCCGATGCTTGTCGGTCGACCAATCGCGGAGATTATGAACTTTGATCTCAAGCAGCTTCGCTTCCTGCGCACGCCCCATCATGCTTTCGGATAAAAATCCATCAAGCATGGCCGGGAAAAGCGTCAGAACGTCGATGCGCATGAAAAAAATAATCCAATAAAAAAGGTCCGGCGCGAGCCGAACCTTTAAATGGTTGTGGGGGTAAACCCGACCTAGCGGGCATTAAGCCCGAACATCAAATGACTCAGGCGGTGGCAGCAACTGCAGTGGCAGCGCGGCGCGAACGCTTGATCATCGCGTGCATGGTGGAGGTCGGCTTGGCACCCTTTGAGACCCAGTAGTCGACGCGGTCGAGCTTGATGGTCAGTGGGTTGCCCTTGGCGCGCGGGTTATAGCTGCCGATCTGCTCGACGGCGTCACCATCGCGACGGGAACGCTCCTCGGCTACGACAACGCGATAATGCGGTTCGTTCTTGGTGCCAACGCGGGAAAGACGGATTTTAAGTGCCATTTGATGTGTAGAGATACTTTTCGGACTGCTAGGTTCGGATAGGAAAAGAGGCAGTAGAGTCGGAACAACTTTGCACTTGTCAAGCCCCCAGTGCCACCGCTGCATGCGACCCTTCCTCCCCCGCCAAATTTATGCTTAAAGCCGGTATCGTCGGTCTGCCCAACGTAGGCAAGTCCACTCTTTTCAACGCACTCACCCGTTCCCGCAAGGCGGAGGCTGCGAATTATCCCTTTTGCACCATCGATCCGAACGTCGGCGTGGTCATCGTGCCCGATCCCCGGGCCTACGTACTGCAAAAAATCGCCAAGACCAACGTCGTGGTCCCGGCCGCTATCGAATTCGTCGATATCGCCGGCCTCGTGGCCGGCGCCAGCAAGGGCGAGGGCCTCGGCAACCAATTCCTCGCGACCATTCGCGAAGTCGATGCGATTGTCCAAGTCGTCCGCTGCTTTGAAGACGACGACATCATTCACACGATGGGTGGCGTTGATCCGGTGCGCGACATTGAGGTCATCACCACTGAACTCGTCCTCGCCGATCTCGACGCCGTCGCGAAGCGCATGACAAAGACCCAGAAGAACGCGAAGTCCGGTGACAAGGAAGCCATCATTGAACTGGCACTGCTCGAAAAACTGACCCCACATTTAAATTCCGGCAAAACCGCCAACACTCTTCCCGCTACGCCGGAAGAAGTGGCGATGATGAAACTCTTTCAGTTGCTCACGGCGAAACCAGTGCTCTTCGCGTGCAATGTCGCCGAGTCCGACCTCGCTACCGCAGAACAAAATCCGTTCG
>JANYFP010000124.1 GCA_025362555.1 Verrucomicrobiota bacterium | reverse complement strand
CAGAAAGCGGTGCCCCACGCGTGGTTCAAGGCCGCGAGAGTTTTGTAGCGAGCGCGCAACCACGTGCGGAACGCCTGGGTGCTTTCTACGCCGTGGCACTCTGGCATGTGGCACGCGTATTCATTGTTGATGTGCCACGAGACGAGGGCGGGATGGTGGCGGTAGCGCAGTGCGAGACGTTGCACCAGAGCCGATGCGAACTTCTGATAGATTTTACTACTCGGGGAATAGTGCTGGCGCGATCCGGCTTGCAGGATAACTCCGTCGGCCGTCATGGGGAGTAGGGTGGGATAGCGGTTGGAGAGCCAAGGTGGCGGCGAGGCGGTGGCGGTGGCAAGGCAGGCTGAAATCCCGTGTGTCGCGAGCAGGTCCATGACGCGGTCAAGCCAGCCGAAATCGAAACGCTTTTCACTCGGCTGCAGCTTAGCCCAGCTGAAAATGCCAAGACTAATAAAATTCACGCCGGCTTCGCGCATGAGGCGGACATCTTCCGCCCAGACCGATTCAGGCCATTGCTCGGGGTTGTAGTCGCCACCGTAGAAAAGTTTGGAAGGAAGAGTCGGGTTCATTAAATAAATAAAAGGAATGGATTTCAGCCGGTGGGCGATCATTTGTCGCCAAGCTCAGCGGGGTCAGCGGCGCATTTTTATCCCAGAATTATTGGTTCAACTGCCCTCTGGCTTAATGATCGATTTTGCCGGACTCGGCGGGAGATGCCAACGGGAAAAGGAATCGGGCTGCGTCGGATTGTAGATCGGCAGTCCGGGGCGAAGATGTTTCGCGAGGCCGGGCAGATGAGCTTTGATCGCCTCGACGAGGCAGCGCGCGAGTTGGTCGGCGCCATAGCTGCTGAAATGAGTGTCATCGCTCAGGGCTAGCGGTTGATTTGGGAAAGAGTTGGCCGGGAAATATACAAAGGCTTTCTTGGTCCCTTCCGGACCGAGCGCTTCGTAAAGCGGAATACTCATCGCGTTCAGATCGAGCACGGGGACGGCGAGTTCAAGGCCGACTTCGCGCATGGCTTGAGGGTAACCTTCCAGCGATGGCTTGATGTGTCCGTAGGCGTCGAAATTGCGGCGTTCCATTGACGTCACGAGCACAGGGAAGGCTCCTTTCGCTTTCGTTTCACTGATGTAGCGCCGGAGAAAATCTTTATAGCCGGTGGCGGCGTCGGTGTGCTCTGCGTTTTGCTTTTGATCGTTGTGGCCGAATTGAATGAAGAGGGCGTCGCCGGGTTTGATGAGCGACATGATTTTTTCGAGCCGACGTTCACCGACAAATGATTTGATGGTTTCGCCCGACTCGGCGTGGTTGGCCACGGCCACGGTGTCATCGAAGAAAGCCGGCAACATTTGGCCCCACGCGGACCACGGCTCCAGTTGCTGGTCGGTGACAGTGGAGTCGCCTGCGAGGAAGACGGTGATGGCGTCGTTTGCGGTGGTGATTTCCATCGCGGTGACGCAGGGACGCGCCCCGTTAAACTCAAGGGTGAGCCGATCATCCCAATGCCACGCGCCAATTTCGCGTGGCTTTAGTTTCACCTGGGTGCCGTCGGGCAAGTGCGCATTGCGCACGTTCACGATGAACGTGGTGGTTATTATTTCACCCCGTTTGGTGTCGACGGAAGGGACGATTAATCGACGTGATTCCGCTTTGACGGTGGTATGGGATTCGCCGGCACGATCACCGAGGGTGAGGGTGACGCGATAATTTCCTTCGGGGAGAGCGACAGAAAAGAAAAATGGTTTTTCGCTTGTGCAGAAGTTATCGCGGGGTGCTGCTGCGGTGGTTGGATTCGTAGAGGTGATGACGGCTCCCGATTCAAAGCCGTAGCTGCGCGAGGAGGAATAGATGGTATCAGCGTTGACCGGGAGCCAATCGTTAGCGGTGGCCGTGGCGCCGAAATCGAAGTGGCGGGTGAGCGGCGCGGCGGGCAGGACCACGACGGTGGTGAGGAGAAATGCGAGGATGCGCTGAACGGGGCTCATCGGCGGGTTGCAATGAGAACGTTGGCGAGACGGTGCCTCAACGCATCGCGCCGTAAAACCGCTCCTGTCACTATAAATGGGCACACCCTCACAATCCGGGCAAGGCGTTGCCGACGAGAGCGAGATTTTGGATGGCGGCGAGGCCCCATTGCGCGGTCGCGTTGGTCGAGACGAAGGCGGCTTCATCGACGGGTTGGAGCACAGCGGGACCGCTGATGCGCTCAATTTTCGGCGCGCTGCGGCGGTTCATGCCACCGCTACCACCTTGGAATTCAGCCCAGGCGCGTTGGGCGAGCGCAGGATCGTTGGTGATTTTGGCGGCGAAGGCGGTGAGGCGGGAATGGCCCTGCTGAAGATTCAACCCGCTGAGCCGTGCGCCGAGGCGCTTGGTCTGTTCTTCCGGGGAAGCGTTGTAGAGTTCGCAGTAGTCGAGCCAGGCCTGTTTGAACTGCGGTACGTCGAGCAATTGCACCAACTCGGCGCACACTTCCACGAGACCAAACACCGCGCTCAGGTGAGAGACACTGACGTGGTCATCCGACGAAATATCGAATGCGCCGGTGGCGAGATCCATGCGTCCTCCACTGGAGAAAAAGCCGCGCGGTTGCCGGCCGATGGTGGTCATGCTCGCGACGAGGCGGTCGCGGATTTTGGGATCACAGGTGCGTTCCCATTCCGTGAGCCAGGCGGCGGACAACGCGCCCCAATCGGTGCCGAAACCGATGCGGGCGTGAGTGCTCGTGGCGTCGGGCGCAGCCGGTTTGCCGCGGCCGCCGGCTTTGCGGTTGGGTTGAATATTGACTAGCGCGTGCCCGGCTTCGACTTGCTCGCGCATGAGGTCGCCGACGCGTTCATCGGCGGTGAGATAATAAAAATAGCGGCGATTGGCGGCGTTGCTGATGCGGAGTTGCTTGGCGCTGCAACCCCAATGCAGCACGTTGTGCCGCGAGCCGAGTGGCGCGAAACGGCCGACGTGATGGACGTCAACCTCACCTGTGTGGCGGGTCTTGGCTTCGGCGAAACGGAAGGCGTCGGCGCGACCGGTGCGGAGAAAATTCAACCACAACCAAAGGTCGGTCGAGAGCTCGGAGTTGTCCCAGGCGAAGCCGCCCACGTCGTACCGCCATTCGTGGCGATCAGCGTCGTAGGTGTGCATCACGTCGCCGTAATTCCAGAAGCCGTACCAGCGGCGTTGCTCCTGCTGGCCGTGATAAAATTTGAAATACCAATCGAGCTGATCTTCGAGCGCGTTTCGCGCGGGAGTCGAGCGATCGACCGGTGACCACAAGCCGCCGAAGACGCCGCAGGCGTGGAGGTAGTCCGGCGTCGCGACGATGACCGGCGGCTGGCGCACGAGTTCGGCCATTTTCACCAGTTGCTCGCGGGCGGGGGTGGCGGCCAGCGCCCAGAAATAGAGTTCGCTCGTGCGCGCGACCCCTTCCGGTGAATCGAAGCCGGGTTCGTAATCTTCGTAGGTGATTTCCAATCCTTCGATTTGTTTGGCGTAGTCGTCTTCACCCATGCCGTCGTGATAGGGGCGCAAATCCATCGGGCCGGCTTCGGGTGACCAGAGCCACGCGGTGATTTCGGCGACGTCGGTGGTTGCGTGGCGGATGTCGAGCTGGGCCGGGTGGCTTTGCCAGAAATTGCGCAGACCGAATGCCGCCCCACCGTCGGGCGTGCCGATGTAGCCGAGGCCGCCCGCGCGCGTGCCCCGGGCCGAGCTCAGCCACGTGAAGCCCTCCTTGGTCCGCTTGCGGATTTCGTAGCCGTCGCTGCTGGATTGGAAAAGGGTCCAGTCGCCGAACGCGGGAATATAATTCAACCGTCCGCTGACGGTGGTCGCCCAACTTTCAATCGCGGGCGTGGTGCGTCCCGCGAGTTGGGCTTCCCGTACCGGTGCGCCGGGATCGCGGCGCAAACCGGTCAGGCCGCGCACGGCTTCAGCAAAAAGTCCCACGTCTTGACCGGAGAAACGGACATGGCGGTCGTGCAATGCGCCGCGCAGTGGGACGGCAAAACGAAGGCCCAAGGCGCTGATCGCGTCCTGCGACGGTTGGCCGTCGTAGATGATCGTGTGCAGCAAGCGTACGGCATCGCTGCCGGCATAAAAATAAAGTCGCACGACAAACGGCAGCCACGTGCGCGTGCCGGTGGTTGAGGCGTGCTTGCCCGTGAGTTTGATGACGGCGCGGACCGGGCCGTTGGATTCAAGGACTACGGTGGCGATTTCACCTTGAAAATTTTCGTGGATGGTCGCGCCCCCGGGTGAATCCGCGCGGGTCATAACGAGATGTCCGTCGCGCAGGATGTCGCGGCCGTTGCGCGTGATGAGCGGGATGAGGGTGCGGCCGGATTTGGCGACCCGGGCGCGGATCACGCCGGTATCGATTTCAAATCCCTCCGCGGTTTCCTTCACCGTGAGGGGCGAGGTGGGCGAGGTCGGCGAGCCGGCGGTGAGCTCAAAGTTGTCTGTGGCGATGAGAGTGGCGGGGACGGCGTGGCCGGTCCATTTGAGCGAGCCGTCCGGCCAGTACGCGAGCGGCCAACTTTGCACCGGAGCGGTTTTTCCGTCTGCGGTGCGGAGCGCAAAAGCGGTTGCGGCGGGGTGCTGGCCCTGTGGCCAGGGCACGCCCCAGGTGGTTCCGTTCATGGCCGCTGGCGCACTGCCGTCGAGCCAGTGCAGGGTGGCGATGCCAGGCTTGCGCGGGGTTTTGAGGGACGCGGGGGCCGCGATGGCCTCGGGGGTGGCGCGCAGTTCCGTCGCGAGCTTGGCGGCGGCCACGGCGAGGACGGTGTTGCGGACGAATTCGCGACGAGTGAAAGTTGACATGGTTAGCGGGCGGGAAGTGAAGGGAGAGACGCCGCTGAACGCGTCAGGGTAACGAGTGCTCGGGAAGAATCAGACTGGCGCGGGGCGAGCGACGACGAAGCCGTTTTCGAGGAGGAGACTTTGATGATTGAATGCGTGGATCAGCGCGGCTTCGAGGCCTTGGACAACGGGGACTTCGGGAGCGCCGGGGACCGGTGCTTCCCAGCGAATCAAATCGGCGGACACGGTTTGTACTTTCGCGGCGGCATGGACGGCCTCGACAAAGGCGGTGTGGCGCTCGGCGAGGGTTGTACTGCAGACGAGAGTTTCCGGGGTTTTCAGTTTGGCAAGTACGGCATCAAACATGGACTGACGGTTGGCGGTGATGTCGGGGAGGGCGTGTTCCTCGCGGCGGCCGTCGTGATGGATCACAACGCAAGTGCGCTCATGTTTCCACTCAACGCGGCCGGCGGTTCCTTCCAGATAAATTTCCGGTTCGCGGATGGCGTGACAGGTGTGCGTGGCGCCAAACCAGAAGGCGATGCCGTTGGGCGAACGGGCGCGCACGACGCTGGTGTCGAAGCTCTCGATCGCGTGGGCGCGCAGCAATTCGGCGGAGACGATTTGGATTTTCGCGGCCTCTTCGGGTTGAGCGCCGGCAAAGTACAGGCTGAGGTTAACGAAGTGGGCGAAGGCGTTGTTGAGCGGAGAATCGAGCACCTGCGTGCCGTCGGCATGGAGGCGACCGGCCCACGGATTGCGCGTGAAGTAAGCGGCGGGGCGCGGCCAAAGCCCGAGGAAACGCACGGTGTGGAGTTGACCGATGGCACCGGCGCAGAGTTGTTGTTTCAACCAGCGATTGACCGGGCTGTAGATATCTTGAAAGCCGACGGCCACGAAGAGACCGCTGGCTTTTTCGGCGGCGCGAATGGCGGCGACCTCGGCGAGGGAACCGGCGAGGGGTTTTTCCACGAGGACGTTGGCTCCGGCGTGCAGGGCGGCGAGGGTCATGCGCGCGTGCCACGGAATTCCGGTGGGGATCAGGCAGAGTTTCAGTCGGCCCGCTTCCTGTCGGAGCATCTCTTCGTAGTCGCGATAGATATGGCAACCCTCGGCGCGCAATTCCGTTTCGATCACGGACTCTTCTTCCGGGTTGATGATTACCACCGCGCCGAGGCTGATCTCGCCGCAGGCATGGGCAGCTCTCGCCAGCTCAAGATAAATGCGCCCGTAGCCGGAGACCCCGATGAGGGCCGTGCGAGGGCAGGAGGAGAGTGGGGGAATCATACGGTCATCCTCAGCCGTAGCCGGGGATTCAAAGTATCAAGGGGTGGGCGGTGCAGATTAAAACAAATCCTTCGTCGGGACGAAGATGGTTTCCGTTCAAAATGCCAACCGGCATTTGGTGAAGCGATTCGGTGAGACTCTTACAGTAAGAAAAGCCGGGATGATCCGGCAGGTGACTGTTTGATGGAGTGGGTGGAGTAATTGCTCCGCCCAAGACAAGTCCGTCGTCGGACCGCATCGCCTGAAATTTTGTCGCCGAGGCCGTTCTATCCGAAGGTGAAAGGACTGCTGGAATCGCAGACAAAACGGCCGGCGTAAAAAAGGCCGCACTTTTCAGTGCGGCCTTGAACCGTTAGAATTGGAAGGTCGACGTCAGAGTGAACTTTCGTGAATCGATGATGCGATAGCCGTAGGGTGAACCGTCATAGTTCACCGCGACCACCTGAAGATGCCCATCCTCGAAGAGGTTTTCCACGTTCAACTGCACCGTCATAGCAATTTTGTCGCGCCAGATCTTGGTCTTATAATTAACGAAGAGATCGGTGTAGAAGTTGGCCCGGTCATAGACCGGCCGGGTGACATCGGAAATGTCGATGAGGTTTGGATTCGATGCGTTGCCGTGGCTCGATTTTCCGTAATAACCGATGATGGACTTTGCTTCCCAGCGCTCGGCCCCGCCGATGCCAAATCCTTTCAGGCGGCCCCGGGTGAAATCGTAGCCGGTATTGTAAGCCATGCGATATTTGCGCTGACCGGGAGCTTCCTGTCCGTCGAGGTCTTTCGAGAGCTGAACCTGCGGGGTCAAGTTAACATCAATATAATTTTGGACGTTGGTGCCGCCGTTCGCATTGGTTTTCTTGACCGAGCTATTGTAGCCATAGCTGGTCAAGAAGTTGGTGAGGTCCACTTCCGTGCCGGTCAGTTGGTCGCCGATTCGATAGGTCGCGAAGCTTTGGTATGCCGGCAGCAAGAAGGTGGAGGCTTTCGCCGCGACCCACGTTGGATCACGGTAAGCAAACCACTCGTCATACTGTTTCAATACATTGGAATTGCTGGTGACCTGTTTGCCGAACGTCACCCGGTTCCGCCAATTTTGGCTGTTATAGTTGATTTGGATTTCCATGCCGGTCGCCACGGCATCTCCCGTCGCGGTAATCGCGCCAGGCAGGCTCTCGTAATAGGTATACGGCATGCCCCAGATTTTCGCGGCCGCCGCTTGGACATCGAGCTCCTGCTGTGGGCTCAGAGCCACGGCCGGATCAATTCTTGGATCGATGCCCATGTTGATCTTGGCAATTGCGCGAGACCAGCCCTTGAAGAGTGCATCCACGCTGGCTTGGGCGGTATCCGGAGTCGTGAGCGGGACTTGGGCGGTGAGACGGCCGAGTGCGGTGCCCGCGGAAATTCGCTGACTCTGACTGGTCGATCTAAACCAGGTGACGCGGGCGAATAATTTGTTGTCGAGCGCCGAGAACTGGAAGCCCACATCGCGGCCAATACCCTGGGGATTTGGCAACTGTTTGCCAAAGGCGTCGTTTTGCGCTCCTGCGGGGGCATCGAAGTTGTTGGACCAGTTGTAAACCAAGCCGAAGTCACGGACGAACTGCCAGAATTGATTGCCGGTGTCGGCCCGGTTGTCGATGGATGACCAGCCACTGAAGGGGCGCAAGACGCCGCCGCCGGTCTTGGTCCGGCCGGTGGCTCGGCTCCATGGACCGAAGCGATTCCACATCGAGGTGAGGTCAAAATAGCCGGTGGGGAGGAATTTTTGTTGCGGCGTGAGGGCGGGGATAATGGTGCCATCGGCCAGAGTGATCTGAGCGGTTGAAGTGTTCCGCGCCTTGAATTCATCCAGCCGGGCGCCGAAGGTCATGGTCAGGCGGTCCTGCCAGAGGTAGCTCGTGATACCCGTGCTCAACGATTGGAGCGTCCGCTGGCTGCGACCAGGAGCGTCGAAGGTATTGTAGGTCTCGGTGACGTTGGATTTTTCGAAAGCGTTGGTCTGATAATTATACACGGTGATGTCGCCCGTGTAGGTGCTCGGATTCCACTCGCCGGAAGCAGAGGTGATCTTGCCCTGGGGATCGCCGGGGTTGGCGAGGTAGTAAAACCGTTGGGTGGCACCGCCGAAATTCCAACCCGTTCGCGTACCGTTGGCGTTAGGATTCGGATTTGCGACGTAGCGGACCATGGCGGACGGGCTGCCGGCCGCGATATAATTGAGCCGTTGGCGCATGGCGACCGCCATGGATTCATCACGCGACCACAGCCCGAGGATTTGATGGTGGCCCAGCCATTTCAGCCAGCCATGATTCTGTCTGAAATCAGGCGTGTAGGCGAGCATGCTGCGGAAATGATCATCCAACTGGTTGTTGATATAACGATCTGGATCCCGATCTTGCACGAAGGGAAGGCCGACATACGGGTTGGGCGTGCCGTCGGGCAGGTACTTGTTTTCGTCGATACTGACCGCCGTGGCGTTCAATTGTCCGATCGTGTAGTTTGAGGACTGCTTGAAATCCTGCCGGAACCAACCTCCGGTCAGGAACAGGTCGTGGGTGATCTCCTGCTCAAAATCCACATTGTAGTTTTTATTGCTCTGGGAGCCATAGTCAGCCTGCAGGATGTTGATTTTTTTATAGTCGTAGATCGCGCGGTCGGTCACGCCGGGGTAACGATAATTGCCCAGGTTGGTGACGAACGAATTGTTGGTCCAGCCGCCGGACGAATAGTTATTGCGATCATAGGCATCGGCCGAAGCGGCATTGTTCCAGATGAGGGAAATCGGATTATTGACATTCAGTGGGGCCGGCGTGCCACCGACTCCTGGGACGGCGTAGGCGGTGGTATAAGTCTGGTTATAAAGTGGCTGATACCAGTTCTGCAGCGCGCCGTTGGCGATCGTCATAAATGCACGCGAGTTGTACGCGACCATTCCGGGGACAAAGAGAGCAGAAGCGTTGGGATTCGGAGCCGCCAAGTTAAGGGTGGGATTCAATTGCACCCCGCTCGCACCGCCGTAAATCGGCTGTCCATTGTAGAAAGAGAAGGTGGTGTCGGTACCTCCGAACGCCGTCGCCGTCGTGCCGCGCAGAGCCGGATTATAGTTCGGTAGCGACTTGATGTAATCGCGCACCGATTGCGCGTTCGGCGAGCTAGCGCTGCTGATATACGGTCCGACCACCTGTCCGGTGCTGGTGATCGTGATTTTCTTCGTCAGAGCATCATAGATCGGCCGGCCGGCCAGATTCCATTGCGTGATAAAGTCGACTGGCGAGAGGGTGTTCGGCCGGCGATTCCGGTTGTCGTAGTTTTCGAAGTTCGCCCGGATGGTGGTTTTCGAAAACGGTTTGTAGGTGATCGCGCCGTATTGCCGGCGGGAGATGTCATAAGAGGGTTTGCGCTCGAACTGACGATCATCGTAAAGGAAGGCGCCGTAGATCGCGAGTTTGTCTTCAATCAAGGCGCGGTTAAATGAGAAGCTGCTGCGGAACGAGCCCCGGTCGTCCGTGCGAAGTTGAACCTGGTTGGTGTTCCGATTCACCGACGCTTGGGCGGTGGTGCTGTTGGCAATACCTGCCGGGCTGCCTAGACCGAATAGCATCGAGTTGGGGCCGCGGCTGATTTCAAAGGATTGAATATTATAGGCGTCGGGCGGGAGTGCCGAGATTGACGGATAGTAATTGATTGCAGCGCTAGGAACGCCAATACCGCGCACCCGGTTAGCCGTGGCATTTGTGAGCGAGGCGACCGCATTGCCTTGGGTGCCGCCGGCATTGACGTCGAGCACACCATCATTGCGGAATGCCTGGGTCGCCGGCGTGTACGTCCCGGAGCCTTCCGTGTTTAGCTCGTACCGAAACGCGTCATTGAGGTCAACCGACGCGAAGTCTTCCATCTGCGCCTTGGTGACGACTGAAATTGAAGCGCCGAGATCCGCCAGATTCGTGTTCATGCGGCTGCCGGCGAGGGTGTTCGCTGCATAATAACCTGTATCCTTGCTGGTGCTGACCACAAAGGGCGACAACACCACTTTTTCCTCTTCAATCACCTTCTTGCTCGCTGACTCGGCCACCGGGACGGTCTTTGGGGTGGCAGCTTCCGTGGGAGTGGGGGCTTTGGTTTGCGACCAGACGGCTGGCGTTATCGCCAATCCACAGGTCAGCGCCAGAAGCAGTCGGCGCGCGGTTTTATTTTGGGGTGTTTGGTTCATGGGCATGGCTTGTCGGAGTTCTGAGTCAGGTGTGAGGTTACTAAGTGGCTCTGCATTGACGCAGGCTGGCGAAATAGAAGGGGGGAAAAAGAGGGGGCGAGGCATGAAGCAATGCGGTGCTTCGCTGGGGGGATGAAGGGACCAAAGAAAATTGTTCCGTCGATTTCAACGGGTCTTGGTTCTTACAGTAAGAATAAATTCAGGGATTTGTGAAATACGAGTTCGCGGCGGTCTGCGAGCACTGGTCAGCGTGACTTTTGTGGCGCTCAAAACTTCTTTGATGGAGAGGCGCAAATCATCGAGGGTGCATTCGCTTGGAACGGGAGATCAGGTGTTCCTGCGAAGCGTGAGGTGCGGTGTTGGAGGATCAGTGGCACGTTGTTTCGCCGCGCTGAGAAATGGAGCTGCAGCTTTTGTGCTGCTGGCAGGTGCTTGTATCCCATCGATTCTGCGCGCCCACCGACGTGCCGCCCATTGGATCGCTTGCAATCAAGCGCTTCCATCCGATCAAGGCGCAGCAAGCTTAGGTGTTTTCCCTGCTTCGGCTTGGTTCGGCTGCCGCGCTGTTTGCTTATGACAGATTATTCGCCAGTGACTCGTGGGATACAGATCTGCTCCGATTACCGACTAAATTGCTTTATTTTCCTTCCGGAAATCGAAAAACAGGATTGCCAGAACCGGGTGAGGCGAGCGTTGATTGTGATTCCGTGCACTCGATTCTGTCCGCTAGGTACGCTTGCGCATGGCATAGTAGTAGCTGCATTATCTTTCACCGAACTAATTCATTTATCCTCCGACCTGACAACGTTGAGCAACTTACCGACATCCCAGTCACTTCCTTCTGTTTCCGAGTCTCTCGCTAGGAGTTTTTTCGTCGAAAAAACTGCCTTTGGTGACTCCCTTGTCTGCTTCTCTCCCTTGATTCCCGCCAAAATGATGTCGCACGCTGATCGGTCCTCCTCCCTTTCCATGTCTACCCAGAAGAATGATTCGTCCAGTGTCGCCCAGTCTCAAAACTTTGGGCGTCCCGGTAAACAGGGTCTCTATGACCCGGCCTTTGAGCATGACGCTTGCGGCGTCGGCTTCGTCGTCGACATGAAGGGACGCAAGACGCACCGCGTCCTGCAGAATGGCCTGCAGGTTCTCCGCAATCTCGATCATCGCGGTGCTGCGGGAGCTGAGGTGAACACGGGTGACGGCGCGGGCATTTTGCTCCAGATGCCGCACACCTTCTTCGTTGAAGCGTGCAAAAAAGCGCGGATCGCCCTGCCAGCGGCCGGCGAATACGGCTCCGGCATTCTCTTCATGCCGCGCAATCAAACAGTGCGCCGCAAGCTCGAGCAAACCTTTGAGCAAATCGTCCAATCCGAGGGGCAGACATTCCTTGGCTGGCGCACGGTCCCAGTGGACAATTCATCCCTCGGCGATTCCGCCAAGGCCTGCGAACCGTTCATGCGCCAGGCGTTCATCGGCCGCAACCCAGCGGTTACGGACGATTTGGCTTTCGAGCGTAAACTCTATTTGATCCGCAAGCGCGCCTACACCGAGATCCGCTCGGCCACCGTCGGCGGCGGCGAGACTTGGTATCTGCCCAGCCTTTCGTTCAAGACCATCGTCTATAAAGGCATGCTGCTCACGACGCAGCTCGACGCCTATTTCACCGATCTGAAAAACCCGTCGATGGAGACGGCGATCGGCCTCGTGCATTCGCGTTTCAGCACGAACACGTTTCCCAGCTGGGACCGCGCGCATCCCTACCGCTACGTCGCGCACAACGGCGAAATCAACACCCTCCGCGGCAACATCAATTGGATGCACGCCCGCCAGGCCCGCTTCGCCTCCGAACTTTTCGGCGAGGACATGCCCAAGATTCTCCCGATCATCAACCCGAACGGCTCCGACTCGGCGATGTTCGACAACACACTCGAACTCCTCGTCCTCGCCGGACGTCCGATCTCGCACGCGATGATGATGATGATCCCCGAGCCGTGGTCCAACCACGAGACGATGGCGGACGATCGCAAGGCCTTCTACCAGTATCACTCGTGCTTGATGGAGCCGTGGGACGGCCCCGCCGCGCTGGCGTTCACCGACGGCGTGCAGATCGGCACCGTGCTCGACCGCAACGGCCTCCGTCCTTCGCGCTACTACGTCACGACCGACGATGTCGTCATCATGGCCTCCGAGGCTGGCGTGCTCGATGTGCCACCCGAGAAAGTTCGCCAAAAGGGCCGCATCCAGCCGGGCAAGATGTTCCTCGTGGACACCGTGCAGGGCCGGATCATTCCCGACGAAGAGATCAAGCAACAGCTCGTGAGCGAGCGCCCCTACCGCGCGTGGCTCGATGAGCATCTCGTGCATCTCGAAGATTTGCCCGAGGCCCCCAAGGTCCCCGTGCCCGATCACGACACGCTGCTCCATCGCCAGATCGCTTTCGGCTACACGTTCGAAGACCAGCGCATCATCCTCGCTCCGATGGCGCGCGATGGCGTCGAAGCCATCGGCTCGATGGGCAACGATACGCCGCTCGCCGTCCTCTCGAACAAGCCGCGCCTGCTCTACGATTATTTCAAGCAGCTCTTCGCGCAGGTCACCAA
>JANYFP010000072.1 GCA_025362555.1 Verrucomicrobiota bacterium | reverse complement strand
AACTTTTCCTCCGCGCGGAAAACGAGCGTTACCGCGACCTCATTCCCCTCGAAAGTCTCACCATTCAAGGTGTCTTCGTCGGCGTGATCGGTTGCGGCAAAAGATGAACTGGTCCGCGCAAACCACTCCATGCCGCTTGAGTCCGACAAGGTCGTCGCCTTGCGCCGTCTGCTCGCGGCGGGAGCATCCTTTTTCCACCGACTAAAGTATCACGTTTCGTCGCTATCCCAGGACGTCACGAGCACAAGCCCCACCAAAACAATAGTGACAGCAATCATGGTAAATTGAGAAAGGAAGATTTCATTTAATGTGCACCCGCTGCGGCGCCGCCTTTAGTCGGACGACAAAGCAAAGCGGCTATGACCGCGCCGAAAAGCACGAGCCCGAGGACGTGGAAACAGTCGTTAAAAGCCATCAGGGTGGCCTCACGTCGCACGGTGGCGTCGAGCGCCGCGATGGCCTGTCGTCCGGCGGTGTAGGCGTCGCTTCCGGCGAGCGTGAATTTTTGCGTGAGCGCAGCCAGGCGTTCTTGGGTCAGCGGATTATATTCGCTGATCGATTCACCGAGCCGGTTCGAGTGAAACCGTTCGCGCACGGTGAGCAATGCCGACAGCAATGCGATACCGATGGAACCACCGAGATTACGCGTCATGTTGAAAAGTCCGGACGCACCGGCCGTCCTCGCCACCGCGAGCCCGGCGGTCGCCACGGCGGAAACGGGTACCAGAATAAACGGTTGACCCAGCGCGCGCACGAGGAGCGTCCAGCGCAATTGATCATGGGCAAAGTCGGCGGACATCGACGTGTTGAGCATGCAGCTCGCCCCGAACATAAGCAGACCGAAGGAAATCAACCACCGGGCGTCGACGCGTTTCATGAACCACGGCAGCAGCGGCATGATGAAGAGTTGGGGAATGCCGCCCCAGATAAGCGTGCGGCCGATGTCCGAGGCGCCGTAGCCTTGGATGCTGCCAAGATAAAGCGGCAGCAAATAAATCGAACCATACATCGCGCCGCCCAACACCACGTTGATGATCGCACCCAAGCCGAAGTTGCGGTCGGCAAAGAGGCGCAGGTCTGTGACCGGTCGCTTGGCGCGCAATTGCCAGACGATAAAAAGCGGCAGAGCCACCGCCGCGATCAGTGCCAGACGAACAATATAATCGGAGCCGAACCAATCATGTCTCGTGCCTTCCTCGAGCAAGGTCGTCAGCGCACCCAACCCGAGCGCCATCAGCAAAATTCCCCAGCCATCGACTTCGCGCAATTTCTCCCATCGCGGCGCAGTCGCCGGAAACCCGTACCAAATCGCGCCGAGCAAAAAGGGGCCGAGCAGGAGGTTGAGATAAAAATTCCATTGCCAGCCCCAGTGATCAGTCAGCCAGCCGCCAATGCTCGGACCAATCGAGGGCGCGAACATCGCGGTGAGGCCGAATAACGCGAAGCCAATCGCGTGCTTCGCCGGCGGCAACATCAGGAGCACCGCCGTGAACCCGAGGGGAATCAGCGCGCCGCCAAAAAATCCCTGCCCTGCGCGAAAAACAATCATGCTGCCCAGGCTCCACGCCTGACCACACAACACCGAGAACAAAAGAAAGAGCGCCGACGTGATCATCAGATAACGCCGCAATCCAAGAATCGACGCGATCCACGCGGTCAGAGGAATGACGATAATTTCAGGAACGAGGTAGGCAATGGAGATCCAAGAGCTTTCATCCACGCTCGCACCGATGGCTCCGGAAATATCGCGAAGCGAAGAATTCGTGATCTGAATATCCAACACGGCCATGAAGGCACCGAGCATGCCGCCCAGCGTACCGATCCACGCGCGAGTCGATGCATTCGTGGGCGGCGGTAGAGCTGGCGTTGGCTCTGTGATAGAAAAAATCATGGTTGTTGCGCTGGTAATATTTCCCGGCGCGCTCAGTTACTCGCGGATGCTGACCTTCACGAAGGCCGACAAACCTGGAACCAACTGCGGCGCGGCACCACCCAGTGAATCGGGCGTGAACAGAATTTTCACTGGCACGCGTTGGACAACCTTCGTGAAGTTTCCCGTCGAATTGTCCGGCGGCAGGAGGGAAAACTTCGCCCCGGTACCGGGTGAAAAACTTTCCACCACCCCCTGAAATACACGGCCGTCAATCGCGTCCACCTTCACCGATACTTTTTGCCCCGCACGCAAATCAGTCAGCTGACTCTCCTTGAAATTGGCCACGACCCAGATCTGGTCGCTGACCACCGCCATCACCGGTTGGCCGGGCTGCAGGCGTTGACCGACTTCAACGTTCTTGCGAGCGATGCGGCCGGCACTCGGAGCGCGGATGAGGGTGTAGTCCGTTTGTAATTTCGCGGCGGCGAGTACAGCTTGCGCCTTTTGAATCTGTGCTTGGGAAACGGCCCGCAGCGCTTCAGTGGCGGCGAGCGTGGCCTCGGCGGAGGAACGTTCTGACACCAGTGATTGTTGGGTGGCTTGAGCGGTATCGAATTGGGCCTGAGCGTTGTCGAATTCCTGACGGGAGATAGCGCCGATCTGGTCGCTCACCAGCGTCTCCATGCGGTGAAAGTCGCGCTGCACGCGATTGAGCTGCGCCGTATTCTGTGCGATCCGGGCCGTTGCGGCGTCAACGTCCGCGTGTGCCCGCACGATTTGGGCATTCACTTGAATGGCATTCGCGCTCGCCTGAGCGACGTCGGCTTCCGCGCCTTGCACGGCGAGGTTTAAATCGGCGGGATCAATTTCCACGAGCGGATCGCCCGCCTGGACGTGGGCGTTGTCCGCGACCAGCACGCGTGTAACCGTGCCGTTTAACCGGGAACTGACCGGGTGAACGTTGGCGTCGAGGAAGGCGTCGTCCGTCGTCGCAAAACCAGCGGCATGATAAAAATAGATACTGGCCCCTGTGACCAAAAGGGCGAGGATCGCGGAGCCGGCTGCGATTTTTCCCCACGGCAGGCGGCGCTGCGCGGATTCTCTCGCGAGTACGGGAACTGCCGGGGCACGGGCCGTATATTCGGCATGGGTGGGAGCGGTGGCGGTGAGTGCGGTCATGGCGCAGAAATTGGCGTAGTCGGTTTCTAATTTTGCCCGGGCGAAAGTCCGGCCGGGCTGCGCAAAGAATACCACCGCCCAGCGCAGCTCGGAATGACTTTGTTCTTCCCACACTAATCGTTTTTTCCTATCAGTGAACGCGCATGGAGCTGAGACATCTTCGCTATTTCGTGGCGGTCGCCGAAGCGCTGAATTACCGCAAGGCGTCCGAGCGGCTGCGTGTCGCGCAGCCTTCACTCAGCAGCCAGATCAAGGATTTGGAATATGAATTGGGCGTGACCTTGCTGGATCGCGATACCGGAGGCGTGCGACTCAATGATGCGGGCGCGGCGTTTCTCGAGGAAGCGCGCCTTATTTTAGCACACGCGCAGCAGGCGATTACGGTGGCGCGGGAAGCGGCGAAGGGCCGGCGCGGACGACTGACGATTGCGTATTATGCGCCACTGTTGATGGGCTTCATGCCGGCGAGCTTGAAGGCTTTTCACGACTCTTTCCCCGATGTGGAAGTGACCTTGCGCGAGCTGCCGCTCGGCGACCAGATTGCCGCACTGGAATCCGGAGCGATCCAAATCGGGTTTGCCATCAAAGGGAGCACGCCGATCCCGCCGGATTTGAAACACGTTGAAGTGGCGCGCTCGCCGATTCGCGCAGTGGTGGGCCGCGAACATCGTTTGGCGCGCGTGTCGCGAGTGGCCTTGGCTGATTTGGTAAACGAGCCATTGCTGTGTCTCACCCCGAAAAAGGGCAGTGGTTCCGTGCACGGAGAAATTATGCGGCAGGGATTTGCGGCGCGCGGTTTGAAGCCCGGACCGATCCGGCAAATCGAGGGTGCGGAGGCATTTCGCGCCACGCTCGAAAGCGGCATGGGCGTGTCGCTCATCGCGGAAATCGGGAGTCTCTCGCGGAGCGCCGATCTCGTTTTCAAACCACTCAAGGACAGCGGAGCCGATCTGTTTTTGGAATTACACGCGTTGTGGCGCGACGGCCAGACTTCGCAACTCACGGCCAACTTCATCGCGCTGATGCAAAAAATGGCTCCGCGAGAAAAACCGATCCTCAAACGCGGCAAATCAGCGCTTTGAGTTTTGCTGGGGCAACTCAAACTCGCTGACGAAACGAAACTGCTGCCGCGAACCCAACCGACAGGTGGCTAACCTTCGCCCACGTATTGACGGCTGGCGGGCTGCTGGCTCTTGCCGTCGAAACAATGCGGACAGGATTTATCCGGCACGTAATGCGGATGACGCTGCTCCGCTTCGAGCAAAGGCATCTGACAATTGAAGCACATCACCGAATTGGTTTCCTGCAGCTGCGGGTCGACCCCGACCCGGCGATCAAAAACAAAACACTCGCCATCGTAATGCGCGCCACCGCATTCCTCAAAATACTTGAGGATGCCGCCATCGAGCTGAAAAACATGCTTAAACCCGGCCTGCTCCATGAAAGGTCCGGCCTTCTCGCAGCGAATCCCACCAGTGCAAAACATCACGAGCGGCTGCTCCTTCATTTCTGAAGGGAGTTTGGCGACGGCGGCGGGGAAATCGCGGAAATTATCAATGCCTGCCGGGACCGCACCGTGGAAGGTGCCCATGTGCACTTCATAATCGTTGCGCGTATCGAGCATCGTCAGCGGACGACCTTCATCGAGCCATTGTTTGAGCACGCGCGCCGACAGTTTGGCCGATGGCCGCCGGGCCGGATCGATCCCCTCGACGCCAAAAGCGATGATTTCCTTTTTGATCTTCACCAACATCCGATTGAACGGCTGCTCTTCGCTAACGCTTTCCTTGGGCTGCAGACTTTCCAAACCCGGCACCGAGTGCAGCTCAACGAGAAGTTCATCCATTTCCTTGCGGGGACCGGCGACAAAGAAATTAATCCCCTCAGGACTGAGCAAAATCGTGCCCCGCAATCCGCGCGACTTGGTCACCGCAAGCAGCCGCTCTTTCAGATCGGGCAGGTTTTCAAGCGGAGTAAACTTATAGGCGGAAAAATTAATGAAAAGTGACATACGAATGGATCAGGTTCTTTGAACCACAAAGATCCCGCGACGCGAAGGTGAAAATAAAGCGCGCCATCAGGTGAACTCTACCCGATTTAGCTCATGCACCAGCTGCGGGCGCGGTAAAACGGAACACGGCCAGCGGCGTCACTTGAACTTAATCTTCGAAAGATCCTCCGAGGACTTCGGCCATTTCAACCGCAAGCCCTCGAGCGCTTTCACCACGGCCGCGGCGACTACATAGTCGCGATACCAATTGCGATCGGCGGGAACGACATGCCAGCGCGCCGCAGCGTGGCTCGTGGCATTCAACATGTCTTCATAGGCCTCAATATAATCATCCCAATGCTGGCGAGTCGTGAGATCGGCGTGGGAAAACTTCCAATTCTTTTCCGGATTGGCGAGGCGCTCTTTAAAGCGCTCAGCCTGTTCGTCGCGACTGATGTGCAGATGAAATTTCAGGAGCAATACGCGGTTGGCCACGAGCATGCGTTCGAAATCCACAATCTGGCCGTAACGCTGTCGCCAGATTTTGCGCGGGACGATCTTCAGCACGCGTTCTGCCAGCACGGCTTCATACTGCGAACGATTGAAGACCCCGATATTGCCGAAGCGCGGCACCGCGTGGTGGATGCGCCACAAAAAATCATGGGCGCGTTCCTCGTCGGACGGCACTTTGAAATTGGCTACTTCCACGCCGGCTGGGTTCACGTACTGCAGGACGGTGCGCACCGAGCCATCTTTTCCGCTGGCATCCATGCCTTGGAACAGCAGGAGAATTGCGTGATTCGAATTGGCGTAAAGCAATTGCTGCAATTCGCCAATGCGGTGACCAAGCCGGCTGGTGAGTTCTTTCGTGGCCGACTTTTCCATTCCCGCGCAATAGCCGGGATCGAAATTCTTCAGCTTAATCCTGCCCTTGATGATGATCGGCTGACCTTGCATGCGCTGAGTGCTGACCGAGTGCCCCAAGCCGCGCGCCTGATGCGGCGTGGCGAGTTGGATTACACAAACGGATTAGCGATGCCCATGTCCCCCACCGTGCCCATAGCCACCATGGCCGTAGCCATAACCGCCGTGACCATAATTGTGTCCACCGACCCAGCCGAAGCCGACCCCCACCGCGAACGGAGCCCAGAAATCCCACGCGGAATCATAATATCTTACCCGTGGAGCATAATAAACCGGTTCCGATTGAACATACACCACGGTCGAAGTAACTGGCGGTGCCGGCGTAGGTGTAACCACGGTATAATTCGCACTGGACGCGGGCTGGCTCACGGAAACGTGCGAGGCGCTGGCCGAAGACAACAAGCTGAAAGCAAATGTAACGGTACGGCCACCCGCATACTGATAAACCACCACAATCCGGTCAGAGGTTTGATCCATCCGGATGATTGGCGTGGCCTTAAGTTCAGCTCCTCGGAGCAGCTCGTCGGGCGACGGCAGCTTGGCGAGGTAAACCACGTGGTCGATGACCACCGGTTCAGCCACCGAGCTCTGCTCAGTGCCGGGAGAAACAACCGAGGCTTGGTCCGGTTGCGGGTTTTCCGCCGCGTGAATCGTCGTGCCCGCCATCAATCCGCCAACAAAAACAAGGGTCGAAAAAATTGAATGCGTTTTCATAAATGAGAGTAAGGTATATAGACCCTACGCCACGTTTTTAGTGCCGTCAAATGGGGTGAGCGCCGTGGGGCTAACCCGAAAAACGTCACAACCTGCGATCTACCTTATCGATCCGCCGGATAAGCTGCAAACGCTTCGATTTCAATCAGCCAGTCGGGGCTCACCAGCGCCGCGACGCCCACGGTGGAGCGGGCGGTCTTGGTCGGATTCTTGGCATTGTTAAACACTTCCCCGTAAGCCTTAAACCAGCCGGCGAAGTCGGGCTTGCCGTCCTTCTCCGCGTCGGCCGCCACGTAGACCCGGAGGTAGACCACATCCTTCATCGTGAGGCCCTGCTCCGCGAGTACCTGGCTGATATTTTTCAACGCACTGACACCCTGCGTGTAAGTATCGCCGAACCGTTCATGAACTGTTTTGCCCTCCTTGTTAAGTGGAGCTGGCACAGTGCCGCTGGTCCAGAAAAGCGCGCGATTGGCGGGCAAAGCGACTCCCGCGCCGATGGGTGATTTGGCTTCAGCCGGAATAGTAATCTGAGTGGGGGCCGCGGCGGAGAGCAAAACGGGAAGCAAGCAATACAAGAGAACTGCGAAAGGATGGATTTTCATAGACGTGACCGATGGAACGAAATGAACGTGAAAGAAATTCCCGGAGCGGGGCAAGCCCCGAGGTCTTTAAACCACCCGACGCCAGCTTTCCAGCTCCGTCATCCTGCCCGCACGGAGCAGGAGCTTACTCCTCTCCTGCAACGGAGGGTGGATTATCCGTCGGCCCGATTGTGCTTGGCTTGCGCATGAAATTATCGCGTCGCGATCCGCGCTCACCCGTCGGCCGACCGCGATCTGCGGGATCACTGTAAGCCCGCCGGCGATATCCCGGGCGATTCGGATCAGCCGCGCACTTCAGTTGGAAATCCTGCATGCGCTGGAAAATTTCAAGCAACAGCTCGGGTCGCGGATAGTGATCGAGCCCCGTTCGCTCCAACACCAGAAGCAATTCGTGCACGGCCTCCAGCGTCGACAAACATCCTTCCTGCGGCTGCTGCTTGATCACGTACCGGCTCGGCGCCGATGGCGTGAACATGATACGCGGCAGCCGCTGCAAACTCGGACTCAACCGCAACATTTTCCGCGCGCCACTCCACGTCGCATCAAGCAAAATAACCACCAGGCGTTTCTGTTGGAGCTGCGTCTGGAGACTGGCGGCCCTCCCGTCCTCCGAAAGATTCAGCGCCTGCTCTCCCGGATAAACGAGCACACAAAAATTCTGTGGGTCCTTCAGCAACGCTTGCACGGGCGCGTGTTCATCAAACGCCGTCCCCATGTGCAGTTCGCTATTTGGCAGACACAACTGCGTCAGCCGACCCGTCCCAGCTTTCTCCTCCTTAAATTCCTTCGGGTGAAGCAGAAAAATAAACCGCGTCTGCGTCGGCATGGGCAGCAACGACGGACACCAACAAAGGGGTTTGGGCCAGAAGCAGCGGTAGCACATTTCTCTCATCAGAAAGGAACGAACACAAACGAGCGACGAAGAGAATCGGTAAATTGCTACGGTCGCATTTTCCGCGCTCCGGCCCGGATGAAAGAGCTTGCTTGCAAATGATCCAGAACGCCTGCCAGACGAAATTCCACCGAATCGCTTGTAAACAAGCTCCACCATTCAGACAAAAATTCCAGCGCAGTGCACCCACGACTTTCGATCACCTGCTCTGCACGCGATTTGGCGCGAGTGCCGTCCGATTGATCACCGAAGAGAAATACGGCTACAGGGTCGCGCATCGCTCGCCCGATACCTTCCGCAACTCTCATCACGGAAGCCATCGGCCAACGGCGCACTGTGCCGCTCAATGGAGACATCATCCGCACCGCGCGGGACCTCGGCATCGGCTTCGGCGGCTAAGCCTCTCGCTCCGGCCACCGCGCTAAAAAGGCCCATTGCGCGGCACGATCCGGCAAACCGTCGGCGCGCTTGGGATCATTGAGAAAACGCGACGGATAACCCGGCTCCATCGCCTGCACACTCACCACTTGCGGTCCAACCGTAAACACCGCACGCCACGCGCCACAGCCAATAATAAATTCCGCCTTGCCCCGCCGACTTGTGATCCGACGCGTCCGATGCGGACTCGGATCGCGCGCGAGAATCTCAATCAACCGCGGACGAAAATCAATTTGCCAATCGGCGAGAAGCCACTCGGCCTGGGCGACGGCGAGCGGCGAAAATTCCACCGTGAATTGCGGCGGCACCGCCAGCGCCGCGTCGACCTCATCAATCCAACCCGCGCTCGCGTCGGGAAACGCATCATAGGCGGGAATGTACGGCTTGATATCGAACACCGGAGTCCCATCCACCAGATCGCACGCGCCTAAAATCATCCGCCGGCCCTCAATTTTAATCAGCTGCACCGGAGTCAGGCCGAGAGGATTCGGCCGGTGCGGCGAGCGCGTCGCAAAAACCCCGCGGCGTTTCGCCGGGCCGCGCGGCGGCATCACGTGCGGCCGCCAGCCGGTGTTACGATGAAACCACCACACGAGCCACACCCGGGAAAAACCGGTGAGATCGTGCAGCGCCTGCTCGTAATTACTGCCCGGCAACAGCTCGAGCACGTTTTGCTCAGGTTCGATTTCCAACGGTTGATGACGCGCCTGAAACTTCACCTGCTTGTGGGTGCGGATGAAGCCGATCGGGCGCAGAGTGAGTTCGGAGGACAAGCATCGAAACAAGGCGCCAATCCCCCTGAGGTCAAACCGCGGAATACAAACTGAAACAGAATGTTTCTCACAGCCACCCGGACGCAGGGCGTAGTATATCTCATTCCTCGGTACGTCTATTGATGAACGCGCAATCAGATCCAAAGCCAAGAGGGGTTTACCGCTAATAAGATTCATCAAGTGATGAATCCTTAAACGTGCAGCTTCGACTGATCGTCTACTCGAATTGATTCCTGGGGCCCGCTGATCGCTGGCGGCACAACCAGTCTGGGATCAGCCGACTCCCAGGAATCCACGCCGAAGACGATAAGTCGAAGGGGTATCCTAAAGTTTCTCTTAGTGGTGAACCCCATTGGCGTCACCTCCTCCGACCATAAAATAATTAACTCCCCAATCCCCGCAGTTCCGTGCACGTTGCCTCTCGCATGGCACTTCTCGGCAAACGTAACCTCCTCACGATCGTCCGCGGCGCTCCTCCCGGATTCTATCTGGACGGTGGCACCCACGGTGAAATTTTGCTGCCCGGCCGCTTTATCCCACCCGGGGCCACGCCCGGCGGTAAAATTGACGTGTTTGTTTACCGTGATTCCGAAGACCGACTGGTCGCGACGACGCAAACCCCTTTGGCGATGTTGGGCCAAATCGTACTGCTCCAAGTGGTAAGTATCAGTCCGCGCATCGGGGTCTTTCTGAACTGGGGCTTGGACAAAGATCTGCTTCTTCCGATCCGCGAAATGGCCGGCCCTTTGAATCTGGGCGACATGGCATTAATCCAAGTCGCCCTCGACGAACGCACTGACCGGCTCATCGCCAGCGCGCGGGTCAGCCGGCGCCTGGAACTCACGCCGCTCGACACCTATCACGCCGGCGATGCGGTCAAGTTAATGGTGATGAGCGAGAGTCCGCTGGGCTATAACATGATTGTGAACGACGCCCATCGCGGCCTGCTTTATCACAACGACGTTCCGGGGCCCCTTGCAATCGGCCAGCTCGTCGAAGGCTACGTCCGCTCAATCCGTCCCGACGGCAAACTCGATCTGGCGGCCGGCAAAGCTGGCTATCGGCGCATCGCGCCGCTCACCGAACAAATTGTCGAGGCCCTTAACGCCAAAGGCGGTCGTCTCCCGTTCCACGACAACAGCCCGCCGGAAAACATCCGGAACTATTTTGGCGTAAGCAAAAAGGCCTTTAAGCAGGCAATCGGAGTCCTGTTTCGCGAACAACGCATCTTCATCGATCCGGATGGCATCCGCCTGATAAAGCCAGAGCAGAAACGATAGCGCGCATTGACTCAGGAGGATGCAGTTGCCCCCGCGAATCACGCGCATCAGGCAAAGAAAAGACCCTCACAAATCCACCTGAGGCTCCCTGAAATTCGCGTAAATTTGCACCATTCGCGGGCAGACTCATCAAGCAGACAACAAATCCACGGGGATTGTGCTTTGTCCGCCGGGAACTTTGTGGTTTAAACTCAATCAAAATAACCGTCATGAAGAAGCCTCCCACCCAAGCCACCAACTCCTCCTCACCGCGAAATGTCGTAGTCCGCGAAGTCCCCATCGAACTCTGCCAATTCATTAAGTTCGGCGGTCTGAGTGACACCGGTGGCGAAGCCAAGCAATTGGTCGGCGAAGGCCGCGTCCTGCTCAATGGCAACGTCGAAACCCAGAAGGGTAAAAAGCTCGTGGCTGGTGACGTCGTGAAAGTCGACGGCCACACGATCATCGTGAAGCTGGCGTGAGCGACGCACTCGACCGCGAACCGCAAATTTCCGCTGCGATGCTCGTCAATTCCACTCAACTCAAGGAACATTTACAGGATCCCACGTGGGTGATTTTTGATTGCCGACACGACCTGCTCGATCACGCGAAGGGCGCGCGGCAATACCAGGAAGGCCACATCCCCGGCGCCCATTTCGCGCCCGTCGAAACCGCGCTTTCGGGAACAAAAGACGGGACCAACGGCCGTCACCCGCTGCCCACGCCGAATACGTTCGCCGTATTCCTCGCGGCGCACGGGGTTTCCGCGTTATCGACCATCGTCGCCTATGACGATTGCGGGGGACTCTATGCCGCGCGCCTGTGGTGGCTGGCGCGATGGATCGGCCTCGAATCAGTCATGTTGCTCGATGGCGGTCTTCCTCGCTGGGTGGCCGACGGCGGCGCAATCACGACTGAAGTGCGCGCGCCTGAGCCCGCGATCGTCCGACCTCACGCCGAGTCGGGCATGGTGTGGAGCACCAAACAAGTCCTCAGCCATTTGCCCGACCCCACCATTGCGATTATCGATGCGCGCGCCGCCGAGCGTTTTCGCGGCGACGTTGAGCCCATGGATCCGGTCGCAGGCCATATTCCGGGCGCGCTCAATCGTTTTTATAAAAACAATCTGCAACCGGATCTCACGTTTCGCCCCGCCGCTGAATTGAAAACAGAATTCTCCGCACTGATCAAAAATAGGGCGCCGAAAAACGTGGTGCACCAATGCGGTTCAGGCATCACCGCCTGCGCAAATATTTTTGCCATGGAATACGCCGGCTTGGCGGGCTCGAAGCTCTACGCCGGCTCCTGGAGCGAGTGGGTCGCCGATCGTTCCCGCCCCGTCGCCCGCGGTGCCGCGAGCTGAGTCGGGCGCGATGCAGGTCGGGACCGCTGCAAGGCGATTGAGGGCAAGCACCCCGAGGGCCGTTGGTAGGACAACGGCCCCTACCTAAAGTCTAACGTTCAATAGCCCGTGGTATCAGTACTCGCTCTTCTGCCCCTTGCCGCGCGGCGTAAAAAGCGCCTGGGCAAGAAAGCCGAGTCCGAGCGTACCCGCGAGCATCCGGACATTCCGCAACGCACCGACGACGTGCTCCACGGGCGCGGACCGAGGCTCCCGGACCCGGCGCAACAGCAGGAGCGAAAGTCCGGCGCACACCGGCATACACGCGAAAAATACATGATACACCGTATCAACCGCCCAGCCTCCGCCGAGAGCCCACGAGAGCAACTGGCCACCGGCGATCGGCGCGAGCGCCGTGCCGAGCGCGGCCGCCGCGATGTTGCAACCCACGGCAAATCCCTTCGCTCCCGCCGGCATCAATTTCATCAGCAAATTTAATTGGGCGAGCACGATGCCAGCGTTGATTGCGCCCGTGAGCGCCCACACGAGATAGAGCAACCATTGCGTTTCTCGGGTGATAAAAATCCACGGCAGACTCGCCAACGCCCACAATGGCACCGCGACCAGCAACACTGGCCGCGCCCCGAATCGCTCGATCAACCGACCCCACGCCGGCAAGGCAAGCGCGCCGAACAGCAACGCCAGCGCGAGCGGCAGACTCGCCTGCTGAGCCGATTCCGTCAGCGAACTCAGCATGAACACCGGTTGAAACGCGCCGAAGCCATTCAACACCGCGCCCCACGCCATGCCGAAAAAAACCATGCGCCAAAACATGGTCTGCCCGCGCAACCGCGCCCATTGCTCCGACCAACTTGCTCCAATGGTGGGCACAGGGTCGCCCTCCGCCGGCGTCAACTGCGCATAAACCGCCGAGATAATTCGCAAAACGCAACTGACCGCGATCACCGCGCCAAACATCTCCAACGAAGGCCGAGCTAAGGCAAAGCCGGCCAGCAATAGAAACGCCAAATTCGAAAACTGACACCACCGATTACGTTGGGAAAAATACACCGCGCGAATCCGATCCGGCACCCACGATTGCGTGTAAGTGGTCCACGCCACCGACATGATCGCCGTGGTCAGACCGGCAAAAAAAATGAATCCACCCGCTGCGATGGTGGCGTGCGTGCGCACCGAGTTCGGCATCAAACCGAGCACCCCGGCAAACGCGGTCCAGACGACAATATTCAACCAAAGCGCTGTGAGAAAAATGTCGCGCGCACGAAATCGCCCGAACATCGCCGGAGCGATGAAGAGTTGCAGAAGATTGCACCAAAACGGCAGCGAAACGAGCAGCCCATAAACATCCGGTGGCAGTCGCAGCCCCTCGCTCAATAACGCCACCACCACGAGATTCGCCGGTAGATTCAGATAGACCAGCGGCATGGCAAAGATGCCCTCAAACGTGCTCCCATGCATACTGCGACGCAGCGTTGCCCGTCGAGCCACAGGAGAGCCGACAGTGAGAGGCCGTGGAGTGGAGGACAATTTCACGACTGGACTAAAACGAAACTCACTCCCGGCGTCGAGCCGTCGCTAACCGCACGTAATTCTTGCCGAGCTGCGGCCTTATACCAAACGTCCCATGCTTTTACCCCAAGGTGCGCAAAGCACGCAGAGCTCCCAGTCGTCGAAGAATCGTACTTAGCGGTCTTGGCGACCTTGGAGTAAAATGCAGAAGCTTGAGGTGATTGGTATTACGTGAATCTCAGCGGCGAGAAAATTAGTTAAAGCAGGTTGCCCTGCAGATGAAACGGCAGCTCAACCGCCCATTTCCGTACCCATGCTTTAATGTTCCAATGGCGCCCCTTCCCCGCCATCGATTCTGGTATGCCTTTTTCCTCCCTCGGTCTTTCTGCGCCTCTCCTTCGAGTCGTCGCGGAACGCGACTACGCTGCGCCCACGCCAATCCAGGCCATGGCAATTCCCGCCGTGCTGCGGGGCAGCGATGTGCAAGCCTCGGCGCAAACCGGCTCGGGAAAGACCGCCGCCTTCGCTCTTCCTATTCTACAATTGCTCGCCACGAGTCCCCGGGAGCGCGGTCGTTTTGTCCGCGCGCTCATTCTCGTTCCGACCCGCGAACTCGCCGCCCAGATCGGCGAATCCTTCCGCAATTACGCCCGCTATCTGCCTGAACCAATCAAAACGCTGGTCGTCTACGGCGGCGTCTCCATCAATCCACAAATGATGGCCCTCGGTGGCGGCGCGGATGTCATCGTCGCTACGCCCGGCCGCTTGCTCGACCTGATTGACCACAACGCTGTCTCGCTCTCCGCCGTCGCCACGCTGGTCCTCGATGAAGCCGATCAACTTTTCTCGCTCGGCTTCACCGAAGAACTCAATCGCATCATCGCCCTGCTCCCGCCTCGTCGCCAAACCTTGCTGTTTTCCGCGACGTTTCCGACCGCAGTGCAGGCGCTCGCGGAAAAGGTTCTGCGCGATCCTGTCCGCCTCGACGTACCCGCCGAAACCACCACGAAGCCCGACATTCTCCAACGCGCCATCGAGGTCGATCCCCCTCGCCGCACGCAACTGCTGCGTCATTTGATTGAGACCCATGCCTGGCCGCGCGTGCTAGTGTTTGTCGCGACCAAATACGCCACGGAACACGTCGCAGAAAAATTGCGCAAAGCCGGCATCGCCGCCACCGCGCTCCATGGTGAACTCAGCCAGGGCGCGCGCACGCAGGCGCTGGCGGATTTCAAGGCCTCGAAAGTACAGGTCCTCCTCGCCACGGATGTGGCCGCCCGCGGTTTGGATATCGTGCAACTACCGGTCGTGGTGAATTTTGATCTGCCGCGCTCGGCCGTGGATTACACGCATCGCATCGGCCGCACCGGTCGAGCCGGCGAGAGCGGTATCGCAATCAATTTCATCAGCGCCAGCACACACGCCCATTTTGTTCTCATCGAGAAACGCCATCACCTCAATCTGGAGCGTGAGCAAATCGAAGGCTTCGAACCGGTTGAAACCGCCGTGGATGTCCCCGATCCCACCGGCGGCATCAAGGGCAAGCGGCCCAATAAGAAAGACAAGTTGCGCGCCGCTGCCGCTGGCCTGCAACCTGGAGCGGCGCACCGGCCGAATCGCGACGCCGCTCCCCCGGCACCGGCAGACAAGAAATTTTCCTGGCCGCGCGTGCGATAAGGAAACGCGCCACCAAAAACTAACCCAGCCAACGGCTCCCGCGGTCGGGTTTCGCCCCACTATGCCGCGCTTGATTTCAGCAGAGATAACTCCGAGAATGACCCGCTCATGGCCGTGAAATTTAAAGATTACTATCAAACCCTGGGCGTTGCGCGAATCGCCTCGGCCGACGAAATCAAACAAGCGTTTCGAAAACTGGCCCGACTGCACCATCCGGACGTGGCGAAAAACAAAGCCACGGCGGAAGAAAAATTCAAAGAGATCAATGAAGCCTACGAGGTGCTGGGCGATCCGGAGAAACGGCGGCGCTACGACGAGATGGGACCCAATTGGCAGGAGGCCGGAGCCGGTATGTCCCGCCCGCCGCACGGTCCGCGCAGTCGCCGACCCGGCTCTGCACACGAACCGGATTTTGAATTCGGCGGCACGGGCTTCAGCGATTTCTTCGAATCATTTTTTAGTGACCGCCGCAGCGGCCATCGCGCGTCTTCCCGCACCGCCGCGCCGTTCAGTGAATCCGATGAAGATACGTTTGCCCAAGCCGGCCGGGATATCGAAGCCGATCTCCTCGTCACGCTGGAAGAAGTGCTGCGCGGTTCGCAGCGCAAAGTTACTTTGCGCCGTCCCGAGATGGACGGCGAACCTGGACGCAACAACACCTATCAGGTGCGTATTCCGGCCGGCATGCGCGAAGGTCAGCGCATCCGCTTGGCCGGTCAAGGTGGCCCGGGACATGCCGGTGGCGAAGCCGGAGATCTCTATTTGCGGGTCCGGCTCGCGCGGCATCCTGACTTCACACTGCGCGGTGACGATCTGCACTACGACCTCGATCTCGCACCGTGGGAAGCGGTGCTCGGCGTGAAAGTGAAAATTCCCATCCTGGACGGCGCCACTATTCTTCGGATCGCGCCCGACACGGTGGAAGGCACCCAGCTTCGCGTGCGCCAATTAGGCCTGCCGCGCGAAGACGGTACCCGCGGCGATCTCTACGCACTCGTTCGCATTAAGAATCCACCCACCGTTTCGTCCGAGGAGCGCGTCCTCTGGGAAAAATTGGCGAGCGTTTCCAAATTCAATCCGAGAGAGAAGACGTAAGGGCAAACACGGCTCTCTCCGGTTGTAGGTCGGGCTTTATGCCCGACACATCGCGCAAGCTGTCGGGGATAAACCCCGACCTACGTTAGAATTTGATCCCCGCGACGATCCCCGCCCCACAGGCACGGAGGCCTGTGCCTACACGGAATAATACTCAGCCCCGCCCTTAAATCTCGTACGTCTTGAGTGGAATCGGATCGACGATCTTGGCTTTCGGCAGTTGCTCGCCGAGTTGTGCTTCGAACCAGCCGCGTGCATCCGGATCGCCGTGCGTGAGCACGATGCAGCGCGCTTTCGTCTGCACCGCGAACTCCAATAACTCGCCGCGCTCCGCATGGCCGCTGAGCTCAAATCGTTCGACGCGGGCCTTCACCTTCGTCTTCACATCGAGCGTGGAAAACAGGAAATTCGCTCCCGGTTTCGTCGCCAATAATTTGCCGCCGGGAGTATCCGGATCGCAATAGCCGACAAACCCAATCGTGTTGCGCGCGTGTCCAAGCAACCCCGAAGCGAGCGCGTAGCTCGGCGTGCGTTCGACGAGCATGCCGGAACTGACGATGTAGAGCCCCTTCTGCACCGGTTCTTCACCGGGCGTGATTTTACGCGGAAGTTTTCTCAGGTTAAGATCCTTCAAAATCCGCAGGTCAAATTGCACGTCCTTGGTTTTGCGCGAGACTTCGTCGAAAAGTTCGGAGAGCCCGATACCGAGTCCACCCGCGTAGATCGGACACTCGATCAAGCGGCCGAAACGCCGCGCATCGTGAAAGACCGCGAGCAATTCCTGCATGCGCCCCAGTGCAAATACCGGGAGAAGAAACGAACCGCCTTTCGCAATGGTGTCGTTGATCGAATCGATGAGCCGCGCGATTTCGTGGACGCGCTCCTTGCCATACGCCCGCTCGGTCATGCCGCGGGTTGTCTCGATGATGAGCGTATCGAAATGGCCGATGGGAAAATGCGCGCCTTTCAGCGTGCGCAGGTGCTCAAACAACACATCGCCCGTGAGGAAAATCTTGCGCATTCCGTGGTGGATTTCCACCGCCGTCGCGCCAGCCACGTGGCCCGACGGGTGAAACATGAGCTCGATTTCGGTGCGCTTGCCTTTGATTTTTTTGATCTTCTTGAACGCCAGACCGTGAAACCGATTCACCAAGCCCTCGATTTCCTTGTGCGTGAAGAGCGGGTAACCGGAGATATCATCCTCTTCCTTCTGTTTCTGCATCACGTTTGCTGAATTGTGCAGCATCTTGTCGATCAACATCCGGCTCGACTGGGTGAGCAGCACCGGGGTTTTCGGATGCTGGCGCATCACGACGGGTAAACCGCCGATGTGGTCCAAATGGCAATGCGTGATAATGATGAGATCGAGCTCGATATCGCGCAGCAGCTTGAGGTCCGGCAAGGCGCCGAGACCGGGCGTCTTCGGGTTAAGACCGCAGTCGACCAAGATATTCAGATCGCCGATCTGCAAAAGGAGTGAATTGGCGCCAATGCCGCCCTGACGATTGAGATCAGTAAGTTTCATAGAATGGAACGGAGGATGCAAAAGCCGTCCGCCGACTCAAGCAAGCACCGGTTTTCCATCCCGTCATACGACGCGGTCAAGCCGCTTGCCTGATTACTGAGCGCCCGCTAAGTTAAATCATGCCACTTTCCCTTCATGTTGAGCAGCATTTTACGGCGGGCGACGTCGTCCGCGATATCGTCATCGGCATGTCCGATGGACTCACCGTCCCGTTCGCCTTGGCGGCGGGACTGACCGGCGCGATTTCCCAAACGAACCTCATCGTGACCGCTGGATTCGCCGAAATCGCGGCGGGATCGATTGCCATGGGACTGGGCGGTTTTCTCGCCGCGCGCGGTGATGCCGAGCATTACGCGCACGAGCTGGTGCGTGAGGAAGAGGAGATCGTTCGCATTCCCGAAGCCGAAGCGCAGGAAGTGCGCGATATATTTTTAACCTACGGCCTCTCGGCGGAGGAATGCGCCACCGTGGTCGATTCACTGCGAAAGCGCCCCAAGGATTGGGTTTCCTTCATGATGCGTTTCGAGCTTGGTTTGGAAAAACCAGATCCCAGTCGCGCCTGGAAGAGCGCACTGACCATCGCCCTCGCCTACGTCGTTGGTGGCGTCATCCCACTCAGCGCGTATTTTTTCTACAGCGATTCCGCGAGTGCGCTGCGCCTGTCGGTCGGCGTAACCCTGATCGCGCTCGCGGTTTTTGGCGGAGTCAAAGGCCGCTTTACCGGTGTGCCCGTGATGCGCAGCGCCCTGCAAACCAGTATTATCGGCGGGCTCGCGGCGGCGGCGGCGTTCGGCATCGCGCGCTGGATTTCCTAACCACTGGCACTCACCCATGCTTTCACAGCTCTATCTAATCCGTCACGGAGAAACGCCCTGGTCGCTCATCGGCCGACACACCAGTAGCACCGAGGTCGCCCTCACGCCCAAAGGCGAAGCTGATGCTCGGCAATTAGCGACGCGGCTGAGTGGGGTTAACTTCAACGAGGTGTTCACAAGTCCGCGCCTGCGCGCGCGCCAAACCTGTGAACTCGCTGGATTCGGCCACCGCTGTATCATCGAGCCGGATCTCACCGAGTGGGATTACGGCGATTACGAAGGACTGCGTTCCACGGAAATCCTGGAGAGTTTTCCCGGTTGGAATATTTATCGCAACGGTTGTCCCAACGGCGAATCCCCCAATGAAATGGCTGTTCGTGTCGACCGGCTCATCGCGAAATTGCGGGCGAGGGACGGAATCGTCGCCGTTTTTTCCCACGGCCATTTTGGCCGGGTCCTGGCGACACGGTGGATCGGCGCGCCGCTCGAAGATGGAAAAAAACTCCCGCTCGACCCCGCGTCGGTGAGCGTGCTTGGTTATGCGTTGGGCGACCCGGCGAAGCCCGTGATCGTCCGCTGGAATGAAACGCTCGAGTCGCTCGCACAATGAAATCAGGAAAATGCCGTTGGACACACACCGCACTGAGGACACCCAGAGGCCACGGAGGAATTCCTCAGAAAATTACCCAAAGGCGCCATCACCCAGCGGGAAAGTTTAAATTCGCAGATCATCGCATCGCAGGCATTTCTCAGTGCACTCCTTCCTGACCCTGTGGGCTCTGTGACGAGATCGGCGCGAAGGATTCATAATGGAACGAAGCTCAAAATCAGCGGCAAAAATCACTTCATCTGCTGTCATGGCGCCCGCTGCGGCGGAAAAACTGATCGCCCACTTGCGTTCGCTCCGTTCCCCGAAAGATATCGAGGGGCAACGACGATTCGGCATCACCCCGAAAACGGAACACCTTGGCACCAGAATGGGCCGGTTGCGTCAGCTGGCGCGCCGGCACCGCCGCGACCACGCCCTCGCGCTGGCGCTCTGGTCGAGCGGAATTCATGAAGCGCGAATTCTCGCAGCGCTGATCGGCGATCCCACTCGCGTGACGCGCCAACAAATGAACGCGTGGTGCCGTGATTTTGATTCGTGGGATGTGTGCGACCAAGTGTGCGGCGAGCTGTTTGTCTACACCCCATTCGCACAAGAACGCACGCTGCGCTGGACAAAAAGTCCCGAGGAATTCGTGAAGCGCGCCGGTTTCGTGATGATGGCGCGCATGGCGGTGCGGCGAAAAGATCTGCCCGATCGCGTATTCGCGGATTGGTTGCCGATCTTGACGCGGGAGGCCAACGACGAACGAAATTTTGTGCGCAAAGCGATCAATTGGGCGCTGCGTCAAATCGGGAAACGCAGTCCTGGCTTGCGCCGCGTGGCCATCACCGAGGCGAAAAAAATCCTCACGCTCGACACCCGATCCGCGCGTTGGATTGCGACGGATGCGCTGCGGGAATTGGCAAATTCGACAACGGAAAAACCAGGTAAGCGGGCTGGCCGCAAAATGCCGATCCAAGGCAAAGCCTAAAGCATAATACCAGTCGAAAGCCGGGAGGGCGCACATAAGCCAGCCCAAGAAGTAGCATGTAGCGGACTCACCCCGTTGAATTTTTGCCGGCTCACCGGGAAGCCTCCGGCGGCATGGGTGATTCGGGGCATTTCCCGGCGTGCTGGCTCGCTGCGGGTGTCGGGTTCGATCGCTCCGTTTCCCGTTTCTGCATTATCTCGAGACAGTCCTTTCGCGTTTCTGGACGCCGTGCTCCGGTAAATATTAGTCGCCTCGATGGTTCTGGCGGTTGCATGATGACGGAATGGATTCATTCAAGCGTTGGTCGGGCGTTGTCGCGGGTATTTTTCTGGCGTCAGTGATCGGGACTTCGGCCACCAGTACGTCAACTCCACCGTCAACCATTCCACCGGCGGAGAGCCCGGCCGCCGCTCCGGCGCCACTTCCAAAACTGCCGGCGATCGAGAATTCGGTAGTGAAGGTTTTCTCGATGATGCGCTACCCGGAGCCGTTCCGGCCCTGGACGAAACAGCCGCCGCAGGAGGTGACGGGAACGGGGGTCGTCATCGAAGGGAGGCGCATTTTGACCAACGCGCATGTTGTATTGTATGCGAGCCAGGTCCAGGTGCAGGCCAATCAATCAGGTGATCGGATTTCGGCGACGGTCGAAGCGATCGCGCCAGGCATCGATCTCGCAGTGCTGAAGTTGGACGACGAAACCTTTTTCGAAACCCACGCTCCGGTGCCGCGGGCCAGCATTCTGCCGGAGATCAAAGACGCGGTGCTCGCCTACGGTTTTCCGACCGGCGGCACCAGCCTGTCCATTACGAAAGGCATCGTCTCTCGCATCGAATTCACGCCCTATAATTTTCCCGTTTCCGGACTGAGGATCCAGATCGATGCGGCGATCAACCCGGGCAACAGCGGCGGCCCTGCGATCGCCGGAGAGAAGATGATCGGGCTCGCGTTCAGTGTCCTGGGCGGGGCGCAGAATATCGGTTACATCATCCCGAACGAAGAGATAGAATTATTCGTTTCCGACATCGCGCAGGGCCGCTATCGCGGCAAGCCCGCCATGTTCGATGAAACCCAGAAGATGCAAAATTCCTCGCTGCGTGCGTTCATGAAGATGGGAAAGAACGAGACCGGGGTGATTGTCCGCGCGCCTTACGACGAGTCGCCGGCTTATCCTCTGAAAAAGTGGGACGTGATTACCCAGATCGGCGGCACGCCGGTGGACGATGAGGGCATGGTCAAGCTGGGCGACGGCCTGCGCGTGCGTTTTGAATACATGGTGCAAAAAACCGTGATGGACGGGAAGGTGGGGTTGACGGTGATTCGCGAGGGGAAAACAAAAAACATCCAACTGCCCGTGACGCCGAGCCGGCCGATGCTGATTCCCGATCTGGAAGGAGCCTATCCGTCTTATTTTGTCTATGGGCCGGTGGTGTTTTCTCCGGCGACGGCGCAGATGGTCAACAGCATCAACCAGGCGTCGGTCGCCGGGGTTGCCTTTGCGGGCAACCCGCTCATCGCCCGGCGCGGCGATGCGCCGACGTTTGAGGGCGAGCAGCTCGTCGCGGTCGCGGCCCCGCTCTTTCCCCACAAGCTTTCCCAAGGCTACTGGCCCCCGGTCGGCTGGGTGGTGAAATCGGTCAACGGTACGTTGATCAAAAATCTGCCGCACCTGGTTGAAGTACTGGGCAGCGCGGAAGGGGACTTTGTCACCTTCGAATTCTACGGGCGCGGCGTGGAGACGTTTGCTTTTCCCCGGAAGGACATCGCGGCGGTGACCGATGAGATTCTCTCCGATAACGGAGTGCGCGCGCAGGGGTCGCCGGACGCGCTTGCGCTTTGGAATGGACGGAAAAGCAAATGACGGATTTTCGATGAGACGCGCCTTGGCCCAACGTTGTTGAATTACGGCTTGGCCGCTGCGACATTGACCTGCTCCGCGGCCGGCTTGATTTCGGTGTAACGCACGGTGCGGGAAATTTGAGCGAGTTGCTTGGCGCTCTCGTTGGCCAACACGCGCGCTTCGACCCCGTCAATCTCGGCGTAGCCGATGACCATCGTGTTGACGCGGTGGTCCGTCACGGCGCGACCATTGAGATTAAATTCACGACCTTCGTTCAACCAGAGACGGCGCTCCGTGAGACCGCTGAACCAGCGGGTGCGACCGAGGCCGTTGGACGCGTCAGCTTCGACGATATCGGCAGAGATCCAACCGTAGTTCGGGACAAAATATTCCACCCAGCAGCGATAACCGGGATCAACTTCCTTGCCCTCGTTGGCTTCCTTGAGGCGATAGCCCATTTGCAAACGGGCCGGAATGCCCCGGGCCCGGGCCAGAGCGATGAACATCGAATGCATGTCGGTGCAGCAACCGCCGGCGTTCGTCATGCAATCACCGGCGTCACCGACGCTGCACTTCGGCTTGCTGGGATCTTTCGAATAGTGGTCGGCGTAGTCGGCAACCGCGTTGAGCAGAAGATTCGCCTGCGTCGCGACGTTCGTTTCAGTGCCGCAAGTCTTGTTCGCGAATTCAACAATCTTGGCCGATGCCTCCATGTGCGGGGCGTCTTTGCGCAGCGCGTCAACAAACAGCAGCCGGTGAGAGTCGGTGATCGCACCTGCTTTCGCCGGATCGATCTCCGTGAAAACCGAGCGGCGACGAAGCGTGAACTCCACCTTGGTCGTAAGCGAATTCCACTGGGGCGAAGTTACTTCAACGAGCATGAACCGGTTGCCGTGATCCAACTCCCGCACGGTGCTCCATGTGCCCGGGGCTGAGACGACATTGAAATCGAGCACCTCCTGATACCGGTCGTCATTCGGAATGGAGATCCACCATTTGACGGATTTTGTGCCGAGGGGAATTTCAGAAAGAGTCACGTTTTGTTCGACGTGATAGGTCGTGGTGACGGGAGCGACCGTCGCGGCGGTTAAATGGGAAAAGAGGCTAAGGGTCGCGAGAATCAGAAGCGTGGAAGGGACTTTCATAAGCGTGGAGAATGAAACGATGGAGGCGGGGAGAATGGACTCAGAACTTCCAGTTAAGATCAATCCGGCAACGTTTGCCGTCTTGCTGACTGGTGATGGCTTCGACAAAAAAGACGCGGCTCGTAATGTTGAGGTTCTTCATGATCACATAACTGGCGCGAAATTCGTGGCCCTTGATATCCGTAAGATCGGATTGCGCGGCATTGCCGAAGCGGGCCCAGTCGTCTTCCGAATAGGAGGCGTTAACGGCGAAAGTTCCGATGTGCGCATAGTAATACCCGACTTGCCAATCGTGCGGTTTTTTGAGCTGACCCACCTGAACCGACAGGACGTAGCCGGTGGTTTGACCCGCGTGACTCGGAGCGAACGGTGCCGCATCGGCCGCGCTGTAATTTTCGAAATTATTAAAGAAGTCGGCCCCCAGCGTGAGTGGCAGACCGTTGGACAACGGCTCAATCCACTGTGCATTCAGCACCCCGATCAGATAATCGCGCGCGCCATTCCGGTTGCGCAGATTCTTGGCGCCATTCTTGCCGTCGAATTGGTAGAGCCCGGCCGCGAAAACGAATTGTGACGGCTTGACCGACAGAGCGTATTTAATTTGTCCGCCGACCAGCGTGCCATTGAGATCGTTCATGCCATCGGGCAGATAAAAAGCGCCGACCGTGGTCGCAACCGTGCCGTGATCCAATTTCGTCTCATACGTGCCGGCGACCCCCGTGAGCGTGACATCGTCATCCACCAGAAATTCGTTTTGCTGCCAGAACGGTGAAACGTTGCGCCCGCCCCACGCGGAAAAAGCCGATTGCTTGAATTGCACGTAGTAGCGGTCAAGTTGAATGGCAAAATCATCCGTCAACCCGTCGTTGGACGAAAAGGTCAGGTGGGGCGATTGCTGGCTCAGTTTGTTGCCCGTGCGCACGCGGGCGCTGAGCGACCAGTCACTGGACAATTTGTAGTTCGCACCCAACCGAACCCGCAGGCGAGCGCGGTCGCGATCCGTCCGTGCGACGCCGGCGGCATTCTGTGAATCCCAATCCCATTCGTAACGCACCCGAAAATCGCCATAGAAACTCAGGTCGGAACTTGGCGCAGCGGGCGCCGAAGCGGATGCGGCAACTGGGGCGGGAGTCGGAGCTGAAATCGGAGCCGGCGTGGGGATTGTTTCCGCGTGGCCAATGGAAAACACGAAACTAAAAACGGCCAGTACTGCGGCGCAGCCGAGCAGATGACGCGCGGGGCGAGCGGATGTGAAAGACAAAACAGCGATGCTTGAGGTCATGGGGTGAAAAAGTCCACGCCCTAGCCACAGACAACCGACCCCGATCTGGCGGTCGTGGACGCCTGAAAGAAGCTCGGTCTAGTAAGACGGCCAATCCCTCGTGGCACAAGGCACCGGGGGCGAGCTGCTGGATTTCAGGGGCGAACTGCTTTTCGGGGAATGAGTGGGCCCAGAGGGCGAAAACGAACGCACTGCGTGATGCCGCCTGCGCGACTGAGCCGAGCCCGCTCAAATAGAGCCAGAGAACCCTGGAAGGTTAACCGCTAGGCGGTGTCTGCGAAATAACGTGGCGTGTAGTGGCAGGCCTCCGTGCCTGCCGGCTTGGCTCCCGTGGGTTGCGCGCTCGCCGCATAATGATCGAACCGTTTGCCGCACGGCTGGTGCGGACCAACACCGGGTTTGCAGCAAGCAAACAACGGTGTGGCGCGACAAGCGCGCCACCTACCCCACGACACACACCACAATTTCACCTCGACCCAATCCCACCGGCCGGAGGCCTGTGGCTACGGTAGAGTAACCGCCCTCACGGCTCGCGGATCGTGACGGTCTGGTTGACGGTGGATTGGCGGAGTTCCTGGCGCTGGCCAGAGGGCCATTGGATGACAATTTTCCGGACCCGCGCATCGTCGCCCAGCCCAAAAGTCAGCGTGGTTTCTGACTGAGCCATAAAACCCATCGCGGGCGCAACGGTGCGCGTGAGAATGCGGCGCGGCGTGTGCACTTCCACGCGCGCACCACCCGCATCAGGCTGGCTCCGCGTCGCGATGAGCCGCAGGCGCAACCACGGCAGGCCGCTGCGCTGGTCATTGCGCAGAATGAGCGCGGGGCCGTCATTCTGCACGATGATCACATCCGCATCGCCATCGCCGTCGAGATCCGCCACGGCGATCCCGCGGGCGACAAGGGGGCGCGCCCAAGTGCCACCTTCCGCCACGGGCGCGGGCAACCAGCGGTTGTTGCGGGACAAGAACAATTGCGGCGGCGCGGAAAAATTACGGCCTTGCTCAAATTTATTCAGGTCCGGTTCCGCGTGACCGTTGCCGGAAAACAGCACGAGGTGACCGTCGAACTCGTAATCGAGCAACGCCGCGCCCACTTTGCCAAGCAAGTGAAGCTGCGGCTCACCCGAATTGACTGCGTCGAGTGCCCCGGCAGATTGAAAGGCGGCCAGACGTTCATCCGTCGCCGAAGCGTTCGCAAAGGGCAGAATGTTTGCCGACGCCAAGCCTGCAGCCGCGCCTTCATTGCGTTTCTCGGCCCCGCCGGTCCATTTCTTGAACGTCCCGTCACCTTGATTGAGGAAGAGGGCGTTTTCACTCGTGTGATAGGTGAAAAGCAAATCGAGTTTGCCATCGCCGTTGGCATCGACCGGCACGACGGCCAGGGTCTTGGCCACCGGCATGCCGGTTTGCGGGTCGAGGTTGCGCAAACCGGCGCTGCCAGGCACGAGCGCAAATTTTCCATGACCCAGATTGTGGTACACCGACGGAACCGCACTGACAAATCCGGTGGGCGCACCGTAAGAGCGCCCAAGGTCCGCGATCGTGAACGCCATCGCGAGCGGCACTTCCTGCGGCCACCGGGCGTAATGCGCGACGACGAGGTCCAGCAATCCATCGCCATCATAATCGATCCACGTCGCACCCGTGCTCCACGTGTGATCATCGCCCGCCACGTCGGCCGCGAGGGAGACATCTTCAAACGTGCCATCGCCCTTATTGTGCAGGAGATGATTCTGTCCGACGCCAGTGATGAAAATATCCGGAAACCCATCGTTATCGAAATCACCCACCGCCGCACCCATCCCCTGCATGACGAGATCAACGCCCGCCGCCTGCGAGACGTCGGTGAAATGCCCGGTGCCGTCGTTATGATAAAGCGTACACGCCGAGGCGTGGGTCCAAGCGCCGAGGTCCTCCCAAGGCCACGCGGTGCCATTGACGAAAAAAAGATCCGGGTGCCCATCGTTGTCGTAATCGAGCACGACGACCGCGCCACCGAGCGTGGTGGGGGATTCCTGCGCACCCGCGTGTTGAACAAACCGAATGCCGGACGCTTCGGTCACATTTGTGAAGCGCGCAGCAGACAGCGGTTGAGTCGGACCGGTGACGGGAAAGAAGAGTGCGAAGACGACGCTCAACACAATCGCCGCGACCACGAGAGTCAGCACCACGGGCAACAACGGTGGCATGGCTCCATGTTGCGGGGTCCCGGCCGCAGGCGGGATGGCAGGAATACTGGGAGGAGAAAGGAGGCGGCTCACCGGAAATAAGCCCGAAAGGGCATGGACAGGTATTGCTTGTCACTCCTTGATCGACCGCAAACCATTTTACGCGATGTCTGCCGCCCGCCCGCTTTTTCGTTCCCTTTCCCGCCTGGCGGGCGTCGTCATTTTTTGGACGCTGGTTGGACTGGCGTTCGCGAGTCAGTTTTATCTGTCGAGTACACTGCTGGGTCGGTCGGTCACGTGGGGGCAGGCGATCAGTCTTTCATTGGCGGATTGGTATGTGTGGGCGGTGCTCTCGGTGCCGATTTTGGTATTCGCGCGGCGATTCCCGCCCGAGAGTGGCGCACGCTGGCGCACGGCCGGCATTCATTTGATTGCTGCGCTGTTTTTTTCGCTGATTTACGTCACGCTCCGCGCACTGGTCGGCCAGATTCATAGTGCGCTGATCGATGAGTCAGTGACGTTTCTCGAAGTCTTCCAGCCACTGTTGGTTAAAACCTTTCCCTTCAATCTCCTCATTTACGGGGTCATTATTTCGGCCAGTCACGCGATTGATTATTATCGCAAATACCACGAGCGCACCGTGCACAATCTGGAATTGGAAAAACATCTCACGGAGGCGCGCTTGCAAGCGTTGCTCCGCCAACTGAAGCCCCATTTCCTTTTCAACACGCTCAACGGCATCGCGTCACTCATGCACAGCGATGTCGATGCCGCCGACCGGATGCTCGTGCGGCTGAGCGAACTCCTGCGACTCACGATGCATCATCCTGGGCAACCGCTCACTAAGCTCCGGGAGGAAATCGCGTTCATTGAAAAATACCTGGAGATCGAGCGCATCCGGTTTCGCGATCGGCTCACGGTGGCGATCGACGTTGATCCCGCCGCTTTGGAAACGGACGTGCCGAGTCTCATTCTTCAGCCGTTGGTGGAAAACTCCATTCGGCATGGCCTCGAGCCGCACGCGCGGCCGGGGCACATTGAGATAATCGTGAAACGTGAGCCAGCGGGCCTGGTCCTGATCGTGCGGGACAACGGTGCGGGCCAGCCAGCCGGCGGTTTCACGCGTGAAGGGATTGGACTAGGCAACACCCGCGCCCGCCTGCGCGAACTTTACGGGGACCGACACCGCTTCGAGCTGGCCAACCACGCCAAGGGTGGTTTGGAAATCAAGCTGACCTTGCCAGTATGAATCAATTGATGGTCACTATCATTCTTGGTGGGCGGGGGGGGGGCACCCCCGCCCACAGTTCAGATCGTTCAAACTCACTTCTCAACTTTTCCCTCATGAAACTCCGCGCTCTGATTGTTGACGATGAACCGCTCGCCCGCGAACGGTTGCTGGGCATGTTACGCACGGAAACCGCCATCGAAGTTGTCGGCGAATGCGGCAACGGCCTCGACGCGGTCACCACCATCAAAAACACGCCGCTGGATCTGGTGTTTCTCGATATGCAAATGCCGGGGTGCAACGGGATGCAGGTCCTCGCGGGAATCCCGGAGGAAAACCGGCCGGGGATTATTTTTGCGACTGCTCACGAGCGGTTCGCACTCGATGCGTTTGAAGTGCAGGCGATCGATTATCTCCTGAAGCCCTTTGATCGCGAGCGCTTGCAAACCGCCCTCCGTCGCGCGCAGGAATATCACCGCCTGCGCCGCCCGGTCCCGGTCGAGTCCACCCAAAAAACGGAAGCAGAAATCGCGGAAACCCCGTCGCCAACACCCGCATTGAAAAATGAACGCCTGACGGTGAAAGCCGACGGCCGTCTCGTGTTTTTGAAAGCGGATGAAATCGTTTGGGTGGAAGCAGCCGACAACTACGTGGTGCTGCATCTGACAACCGGACGCTTGATGTTGCGTGAGACGATGAGTGCGATCGAGGCACGTTTGGGAACCACCAGTTTTGTGCGCGTCAACCGGTCTGCGATTGTACATCTCGATCAGATCAAAGAGATCCAGCCGGCGCTGCACAGTGACTACACCGTGTTGTTGCGCGAAGGCACGAAGCTGCCGCTCAGCCGCAGTCTGCGCAGTCAACTCGGGAAGTTCGCGACCGGCACCTGAGGGATTTTCCCCCTAGGCGGGTGACCGTAAAACACCGCTAAACTTGCGGTTGCGTAGACCGATTAGAGTGAGCTTCATGACTCTCATGGCGAATTTCGTGACGCCCTGTGCGCAAGGCTCCACGCGTGGAGCCGGCCGGCTGGTGCCATGGCGGTGACCATTGCCATTCACTCAATGGTTACTCCCGTTCCAAACTATCCGATAGAGTCTTCTTGTCGTTTACTTACACGCTGGCTTCGCGCAGTCCCGGCTGATGCGTTCGGGGTCTATTTTGAAACCAAGGGCCGGTTCGCGCGGGAAATCAAACCGGGACTCGAGAGCGGCGTCATCGGGCAGAATTTGATCCACGAGCAACACAACGAATTCGGGCCGCAAAGCATCGAGCCCCGTTACGATCTGCCGTGCGGCGTCTACGCGAAACTGACCAAACATTTCCGATGATAAGCCGCGCCCGCCCAATCTGCCTCGATCCCACTCAAGCTGAAGCCCGGCCGCTGGACCTATTTTTTCGTGGACGCATTGCTCCAACGCGTCCGAAGACCGCGTTCCACCGCATCCGATCGCGCGCATTGGCCGGGCTCGCACTCGTCGTTTGCGGCGCCCTCCCGCTCGTAGCACAAAACCTGACTCCACCGGTTGATTTCAGTGCGCTTGATCTTGGCCAATTATCGCAGGTCAAGGTCGTGAGCGTTTCCAATCGCCCTGAGTTGGCGTGGCGCGCTCCTTCCGCTGTCTTTGTCCTCTCCGGTGAGGATGCAGTGCGCACGGGTGCAGACACGATTCCCGAGGCACTGCGCTGGATCCCGGGGATCAACGTCGGACAGATCAATGCCTCCACCTGGGGCATCGGTGCCCGCGGTTCCCGGAGTCAGTTCGCCAGCAAGCTGCTCGTCATGATTGACGGGCGATCGGTTTACACCCCGGTGTTCGGCGGCGTGTTTTGGGACGTCCAGGATTATCTGCTGGCCGATCTCGACCACATCGAAGTGGTCCTGGGTCCCGGCGGTTCAATTTGGGGCGCGAATGCCGTCAATGGCGTCGTCAACATCCTGACTCGCTCCGCCCACGAAACGCTCGGCGACCGCGTTAGCGTGACCATCGGCCATGGCGAAGAAAACACCGAGTTGCGACACGGCTGGCTGCTCAATGAGCAGACGGCCGGGCGCGTTTACGCCAAATTCACTGCGGACGACGGCACCCGCCTGCCGACCGGCGGCTCCGCCGAAGATGCCGTCAGAATCGGCCGGATTGGTTTCCGTTTTGATCATGAAGACAGTGCCGCGACCAACTGGACTTTCTCCGGTGAAGCTTACCGGGGAGACAACGACCTGACGGTCACGCTCCCCACCCTGACCGCTCCGCCCGCTTACCAGGTGACCGACCGGAGTGGCGAACAGGTGCAAGGAGGCAATCTGCTCGCGCGCTGGGACGGGGCAATCGGGGCAGAGAGCACGTTGCGCCTTGACGCATGGTTCGATACGGACGCACGGCACGGCGCCATCTTTGATTTCGTTTCGAACCGGGCGCAGGTTGACCTGCAGGAATCCCTCACACTCGGCACCCGGCACGCCATCGACTGGGGTGCCAGCGCGCGTTACGCTGAAGTTCACACGCGCAATCGCTGGATCGCCTTTGACCACGACCAGCACCACGTCGCGCAGTGGAGCGGATTTGCGCAGGACGAATTTACCCTCATCCCGAACCAGCTCAAGCTGACCGCCGGAATCAAACTTGAGCACAACAACTTCACCGGCTTCGAGCCCCAACCGAGTGTAAAGTTAGCGTGGTTCCCCACCCGCCAACACACCTTGTGGGCCGGCTGGTCGCGCGCCGTGCGGATACCGGCGATAACGGAGAACTCAAATATCACCGACGCCGTCGTGTTGCCCCCCGGCGTGCGCGACCCACTCCTGCCCACTGCGCTGCGCGGGCTCGGGAATCCAGCCCTCGACGCTGAAACCCTCAACGCCCTCGATGCCGGTTGGCGCTGGGCGCCACAACCCACCTGGACGGTGAGCGCGAGTGTGTTTCTCAACCGTTACGAACAACTCATCAAAGTCACCAACGCGCCCCCCATCAGCCAATCCGCCTCCGTACCGGCCCTGATTATTCCGCTGCCCGAGGACAACGGAATGTCGCTGCGATCCACTGGCGGAGAACTCGCCGTCACCTGGCAGACGCTCCCGACGTGGCGGCTTAATTTGAGCCTCGCCGAAGTAAACCCGGAGACCCAGGTAACAACGCCCGATCCCATCAAGTTTGTGAATTCACTCCGCAACATCCCGCACTGGACGGCCATGATCGGTTCAGTGCTGCAGCTCGGAGCCCACTGGGAATTGACGGCGGCGATCCGTTGGATCGACGACGTGCCGAGTTTACAGATTGCACACTACACTGAAGCCTCGGCGCAACTGGCATGGCGACCGCAACCGGCTTGGGAGCTGGCACTGGTCGGCCGAAACCTGTTCGACCCACAACATCTGGAAAATCGGCCGGGCCTGGCTGGACCATCGGTTGAAATTCCCCGACGCGTCGAACTGCGGATAAGCTGGAAACAATGATTCCCGCGCCACCGTTAATTTCGCTTCATGATCGGTCGGGCCGTTTTCGCCACCACGCGAACGCCGCAGCCGCCCCATTCGAGGCTGAACGAAGCCCTGAATCTCACAGATGCGAGCTTGCCCGTCCGTCTCACTTCCACCAACGATGGAGCCACCGTTGATGCGCTTCCATTCACAGCCCGCTTTCCCCTCCAGCCGGACCACGATAACGGTGCCAATTGTTTCGCGTCGCCAGGCCTCTCTCCCGCATTGCGGCCAGCTGCTGTTTATTTTGGCCCTGATAATTTCCGCGCCAACTGCCGCCCGGGCCGCCGACACCGCCGACACTCCGACGAAGCGCACGCTGCCCGCGAAAAGCGATCCCGAATCCCTCATCGCCGCCTACCTCCTCAACTTTGTTAAGTATATCGAATGGCCCGAAGCGGTCCCGCCACCCGGCGAACCGTGGCGGATCGGTGTGCTGAACAATGAGCGCGTTCGGGACTCACTTGATCCCATCGTCAAAGGAATGTTCATCCGAGGCCGGCTGATCGTCATCGTCCACGCGACCGACGCCGACGATTTGAGCGGTTGCCAAATCGTCCTGCTGCCCTCCTCCGGAGCGAGCGCCGCCGCCGCCGCAAAAATCTTTGTCGATCGCCCGGTGCTCACCGTTTTCTACCACGAGAAGGGCTCAACTGCGGTCGCCGCCGCAATTGAGCTGTTGTTGCAAAATCAAAGCATTCGCTACCGCCTCAACCCCGGTTTGCTCACGGCCCAAGGCCTGAAGGCCACCCCCGGTCTGCTTGAAAATTCCTTACCCCTGACCACGCCGCGGCCGGCGCGATCACTATGAAAGCCGCCCTTTCCATTCGCCGCAAAGTGACGCTGACGCTGTTCGGCGCCTTCGCGCTGGCGCTGGTAACTGCGGCCGTAACCCTCTCCCTCTTCGAATACCGCTCTTCCGAAACCCGCGCGCGGAGCACCCTCGAAGCTCTCGCGGATTCACTCGCGTTCAGCCTCGTCGCCGCGCTCGATTTCGATCAACCGGACGTCGCCAGTCAAAATCTCGCCCGCCTGGAACCGAGTCGTACGATTCTTGGCGCCGCCGTTTTCCGGACGGAGCCCGACGGCACGGAACAACCCTTCGCCAGCTATACCCGCACCGGCACGACCTTGCACTTCCGCCAGGAACTGCACCCCGTGGGGTTCTACCGCGCCGCCGATCGTGCGCTGCTCGTCTACGAACTCCGCAACGAAAACCGGCTGATCGGCCGGCTCCTCTTGGAAACCGATGTCAGCGCGTATCGTCGCGGCCTGCGCGAATCACTGACCATCCTCGGCGTAGTGCTGGTGGTGCTCACCCTGGGCAGTATTTTTCTGAGCCGTCTGCTGCAACGGACCGTCACGCGTCCGATCGTGCAACTCGCCGAAACCGCTGCCCAGGTCCACCTCACCAGCGATTACAGTCTCCGAACGCCCGTTACCGGAACGGACGAAGTCGGCGAACTCGCGACCACCTTCAACGAAATGCTGGCGAGCATCGCCACCCGCGACCAACATATCGCCAAATCCGCCGCCTTTCAGCGCGCGATCCTCGATGCCACGGAAGTGCTCGTTATCGCCACCACACTCGACGGAACCATCGCGACCTTTAATCCGGCGGCGGAACAACTGCTCGGTTATTCCTCCGCCGAGATTGTCGGCCAAAAGGCGCTCTTGCTGTGGCACGACGCCGACGAAATTGCCCTCTACGCGGCGGCCCTTTCACGTGAATTCAACACCACGATTGCACCCGGTTTTGCCGTCTTCACCGCGAAGCCGCAGCGCCGGCTGCCCGAGGCCCGCGAATGGACTCTCATCCATAAAAACGGCCAACGCATCCCGGTTTATCTCATCGTCTCCGCCCTGCGCGATTCCGAAGGGAAAATCACCGGCTATTGCGGACTGGCGAACAGTCTGGTCGAGCGCAAAGCGGCCGATGAGGCCCTGCGCCAGAATCGTGCGCTGCTCAACGACTCCCAGCGCATCGCACACATCGGCAGTTGGGAAATCGACCTGATAACGCGCGCGGTCAGCGGGTCCGACGAGATTTTCCGCATCCTCGGCCAGGAGCCACGCAGCATCGACACCACGTTGGAGAATTTCTTCCGCCAGATTTTTCCCTCCGACCGCGCCGCCGTCGAGCAACGCATCGCGGCCGCCAAGAACAGCGATGAATATCCGTCCAGCGAATACCGCATTGTCCGCCCCAACGGATCCTTCCGCTGGGTGCTGGTCACTGGTGCGGTCGAGTTCAACCAAGCGGGACAGCCCGTGCGGTTGTACGGTTCGATGCAGGACATCACCGAGCAAAAAAAGGCGGAGGAAGCCCATGCGGGGCTCGAATCGCAGCTCCGCCAGTCACAGAAAATGGAAGCCGTCGGCAATCTGGCGGGGGGCGTCGCGCACGATTTCAACAATCTTCTCACAGCAATTATCGGCAACGCGCAGCTCGCCGAGATGGAACTCCCGGCGCAACACCCCGCGCGGTCATTACTGGGGCAAACCCTGGTCGCATCGCATCGCGCCAAGGATCTGGTCAAACAAATCCTCACCTTCAGCCGCCGCTCAGAGCAGAAGCTCGAGCCCACCGATCTCGCGCCCGTGGTGCGGGACTCGATCAAACTGCTGCGCTCGGTCCTGCCCACCTCGATTGAGATTCGCACCCAGTTACCCGACCACCTGCCAAAAATTTCCGCCGATGTCACCCAGCTCCACCAGATCGTCGTCAATCTCGCCACCAACGCCGCCCATGCGATGGAAGAACAGGGCGGACGCCTGGAATTCATTCTCGACGAAGTCTGGGTTGACCGTGAAATGATGAAGCAGAAACCGCAGCTCCAACCCGGTCGGTTTCTCCGCTTATGGGTGACCGATACGGGCTCAGGCATGAGCGAGCAAACCTTGTGCCGGATTTTCGAACCCTTCTTTACCACCAAAGATACGGGCAAGGGCACCGGCTTGGGCCTCGCGGTGGTCCACGGCATTGTGCAGCAGCACGGCGGAGCGATCGTGGTTTACAGTGTGCCCGGCAAAGGCACGTCCTTCCAAATTTATTTCCCCATCAACGGCAAGGATGCGATCGAGGGCGCGGCGACACCGCCAACCCCCTCCTCGCTCTCTCCCTTGCCGCAAGTTGGCGCAGACCGGTGCGTCATGGTCGTGGATGATGAAGAGCTGGTGCTATTCGTCATCGATAACGTGCTGCGCCGGGCCGGTTATCGGGTGAAACCTTTCAACGATCCGGTGCTGGCGTTGAAGGTCTTTCATGAAAACCCCGCGATTTTCGATCTGGTCATCACCGACCTCACGATGCCGCACATCAAAGGCACCAAACTGGCGGCTGAGATCAGAGGGGTCAGGCCTGGTATTCCAATTATTCTCGCGACCGGCTTTGGCGGCAATCTGGACTCCCGCGCCATCCAGGAAGCCGGACTGTTTGGCCCGCTGCAAAAACCTTTCACGAGCGAATCCTTACTCGACGCCGTCGCGAACGCACTCGAGCGCCGGGCGTGAGGCGCGCGCCGTGGTGCCGCGCGGCGGCAGGATTAATCCCGTAGTGAGTGCGCTCGCCGCCGAACGATCGAACTGATCGGACCGTGGCGCGGCAAGCGCGCCACCTACCTCCAGTTGTGGGCGGGATGTCCTCACCCCGCGAGGCGTGCCCATCGAATTCCCAAACCTGCGGGGTGAGGGCACCCCGCCCACATTTACCGCTGAAGCACACGCTTCACTCACTCCCCGCGTTCCGCCTAAAACGTCCAGCTCGTCTCCAGCATCCACTGCCGGCCGGCCAGCGGATAATCATCGGCGATTGAACCATTGCTCGGCTCCCGCGCAGCAGCGTTAAACAGATTCTCCACCGATAAACTAATCGCGAGGTGATCAAAGCGACGTTCGAGTTTGGCCGAACCCAAATAATAATCAGCAATCGACGGACGTAAATCGCCGGCCGCGCGCTGCCGGTCCGCCACCCACTTCACGCCCACGTACGCGTGATATTTATCGTTGGGCTGCCAATGGCCGCCGAGGTAAGCGGTCTGCCGCGCCACCTCCGGCTGGGGTCGGCCCCATTCATTTTCCTCGTCGACAAAACTGTAGTTAAAATCGGTGGAAAGCCCTTTGGCGACCTGCCACCGGCCGCTAAACTCAAAGCCCTGGCCGTTGCGCGTGCCGACGTTTTGAGCGACCTGCACCCCGGTCACCGGCACCGCGACAAATTCGATGAGTCGCTTCGCGTCGTAGCGGAAAATGCTCACGTCAATCTGCAGCTGCTCGGCAAACGGCATGATCGCGGAAAATCCTGCATCGACCGTGCGAATCGTTTCCGGTTGCAACACAGGATTGCCGACGCCGGCTGGATTATTTGAAACATAGAGATCAACAAAAGACGGAGCCCGAAACGCGGAGCCGGCAGACACCTTAAAGGCGACATCTTTGGAAAGCCGATAGCTGGCTCCGAGACGCGGATTGGTGGTCGCGCCAAAATTCGCATAGTGATCCTGCCGCACACCCAGAGTGGCGCGAAGCTCCTCAGTAATCTTCCATTCATCCTGCAGCGAAAGATGCCAGACATCGCGGCTTTGGTTCCGCATAAAAACATACGGGGTTCCCGTGACATCCGCGAGCGTCCCGCCGACGACCAGCTTCGAACCGTCGATCACGCCGGGACCAAAATTCTTCGTCTCCTGCGCGTGGAGCTGAATCTGATCGTAACCGAATTCCCAGCGCACCCGGTGCGCCTCGCCCACCTCCAATACATGAATCAAATCCGCACTGTAGGCCCGATTGTTGAGACGCGGAAAGCCGATGTAACCGTCCGGAAAAGTGACGAGATTGACCGGCACCACGAAGTTAAGATTGCCATCACTTCCGATTGGCAAGCGAGCACCGGGCGGGAAAATATTAAACAAGGTGCTCGTCACTTCACGGCGATAGCTCAAATGAAAATCCAGTTGCCCGGGCGCGAAAGCTGAAAGATCCAGACCCAATTTGTAATTGGCGGTCGCCTCCTTCGAATAACCCCGCGGATCAAGCGCCTGGGCCACGCCCGCACCCAGACCCGCGCCGAGATTGCGCCAGTCATTGACGTCGAAAGACAGCGCGTGCCACTTCCACCTGGCGCGAAGACTGGAGATCGTGTAATGTTCATCGAACTTCCCGGGAGCATGCGAAGCGGTGGTTCCGAAGATCCGGTCAAACGTACTTTGGAGATCCGTGTTGACGGTTTTCCCGCTGTCATCCGCGCTGCGCTGATATTCATACGCTAACTGTAAGGCACCATCGCCAATTTTAAGTGCATGGGAAAAGCCCGCCTCCCAAGTATCGAAGCCACCGTGGCGAAACACTAACTTGGAAGGCATTTCTCCAGGTTCGTAGCTGACGAGATTAATAACCCCGCCAAACGCATCGGCCCCATAAACCGCCGAGCCCGGACCTTTGACCACTTCGATCCGTTTGAATCCGATCAAGGGAATCCGATTACCAAAGTTAACCCCGCCATCATACAACCGGTTAATGGGCAATCCATCCACGAGCATAAGGACCTGTTGGCCGAAAGTACCGGAAAGCCCGCGCAGGGAAATTTTGTCCTTCGTCGCACCCGTCTGCACTTTGGTAATTTGGACGCCCGGCAAAGCCCGGATCGCGTCGTTCAGCGTCCGTGCACCATTAGCCTCCCATTCCTCCGCCTCGATGATCGAAACACTGGCCGGTGCGTCTAATAGATTTTGCGCGTAGCCGGAGGCCGCCGTCACCACCTGAACCTGCACCAATTCCTCCAAACTCAAATCGAACAAGGAACGTTTCGGCTCCACGTCAGTGGCGTATGCGGCAGTCGCAAAAAAGAGCGCGACCAACCAAAATCCATTCCGATTCAGGCAATGCAGTCGCATGAGAGGAGTAATCAAAAACAGAAAGCGTGGAGAGGGCGGAACAAGAAGAGATCAGCTCAGCGGGAAACAAGAGCTTGATAGGCGAAAAGGCCTCGGCTGGCGAGGTAAAATCCGCCAAGCGCGGACTCATTTCACAACAGCAGATGGCACGCACCACGCGTCGAGGAGGGAGCGACTTCATGCCGCGATTTGCTTTGGCGACGGCCAGAACTGCCGTTGCCGGCAGCAGCCAACAACGACCTTGCCCCGAACCATCGGGGTTTCCCCCCCCTTGGCCAAGGGCTTCGATCGGACAAGCAAGCCCTCCACCGCCAACCAAACTGAATCACTCCAAAACGGGATCCGAGAAATGAAACCGTGAAAAAGGCTCCGTGCCTTCACCCCGGAAAATTAGCGAATAGCCACGGCGATGCGGCGTTTGACCCCATAACTATTTCAAATGCGCCCACCCTTCATAGTTCTCCGGCTCGATGACGATCCACGCTCGTTTTCAGTTCCCCGCCCTGCTGAGCCCAACCGGCGCGCGCTCAATTCTGCGGGTTGCAATTGCGCTGATCGCAGGCCTCGCCTGGACCGTGCACTGGTCAGCCGCTGCGCCACAAAACCCGGAATTCTGCATGCCCGGAGTGACGACCTCGACCCCCGAACAGGCCGCAAGAATCGCCGCCGCCCTGCTCAAGGAACCTGAGAGCACGCGGCGCATGGCGGCGCTCCTCCAGCAAATCATCCGGGACGCGTACCCGATGCGAAATCCATTCCGTTCCACGGAACAGGTGGCGTTGCTACGCGCGAACATCACCCGCGCGACCGATCCGGAAAAAATCATCTTCCTCCACATCCAACTCGCCCAGCAATTGCTCAACATGGGCCACTCCGAAGAAGCGCTTTGGGAAAATGAGACCGTCGAACGGCTGATGCGCCAGAATAATATTCCCGTGGAGGATGTCCACATTTTGCCCGATCTGCTGAATGTGCGGGCACTGTGCTACCTCCGCATGGGAGAGCAGGAAAACTGCCTGCTCAATCACAACGCCGATTCATGTCTCTTCCCGATTGCGGGCGGCGGCGTGCATCAGTTGCAGCGCGGTTCACGCGGTGCCGTGACCGTGCTGAACCAGTTGCTGGATAAATTTCCCGGCGATCTGCGCGCCCGCTGGCTGCTGAACATCGCGTACATGACCCTCGGCGAATATCCCGGCAAAGTACCGCCGAAGCGGTTGATCGATCCGAAGGTTTTCGCCTCGGACTACGATATCAAACGCTTCCCCGATGTCGCGAGCGAAGTGGGCCTCGATAGTGAAAGCCTCGCGGGCGGCGTGATCGTGGAGGACTTCGATCGCGATGGATTTCTCGATATCATGATATCCGGTTGGGGCCTGAACGACCAACTGCGCCTCTTCCACAACAACGGCGACGGCACGTTCACCGAGCGCACCGAGCAGGCCTGGCTCATCGGTGAGGTCGGCGGACTCAATCTGATCCAATGCGACTACAACAATGACGGCTGGGCCGACGTGCTGGTGTTGCGCGGTGCCTGGCTCCACACCGAAGGCCATTACCCGGTTTCGCTCCTGCGCAACAATGGTGACGGCACCTTCACCGATGTGACCGAAGCCGCCGGACTCCTGCGCCTCCATCCGACGCAAGCCGCGGTGTGGCTCGACTACAACGGCGACGGCTGGCTTGATCTCTATCTCGCCAACGAATCGACCGGCCGCGATACGAGTCCCTGCGAACTTTTTCGCAACAACGGCGACGGCACCTTCACCGAATGCGCCGCCGAAAATGGCGTGGACTTTGTGGGATTTTTCAAAGGAGTCGCGAGCGCCGACTACAATAACGACGGCCGCCCCGATCTGTTCCTCTCGGCGCAAGACCGGTCAAAAATGCTGGTGCGCAACGATGGCCCGGCCGGCGCGGACAAATCGGCGCGCGCCCCGTGGCATTTCACGGATGTCGCAGAAGAGGCCGGAGTGACCGATCCGCCCTCGAGTTTTCCGTGCTGGTTTTTTGACTACGATAACGACGGTTGGCCGGACATCATGGTCACAGGCTACGCGATTCAGGACGCCGGCGATATCGCTGCGGATTACCTCGGCTTGCCGCATGCGGCCCAGCGGGCGAAACTTTATCACAACAACGGCGACGGCACCTTCACCGATGTCAGCCGGGAGGCTGGCGTAAACAAATTACTGCACGCGATGGGCGCCAACTTCGGTGATCTTGATAACGACGGCTGGCTCGATTTTTATGTGGGCACGGGCAATCCGGATTTTGCCACGCTCATTCCCAACCGGATGTTTCGCAACGACGGCGGCAAACGTTTTCAGGATGTGACCACGTCCGGCGGTTTTGGGAATTTGCAGAAAGGCCACGGCATCGCGTTTGCCGATATTAACAACGACGGCGAGCAGGATATCTTCTCTAAGATGGGCGGCGCGGCGGAGGCGGACACGGCGCACAGCCAGCTTTTTGCAAATCCCGGTCACGGCAACAACTGGATCAAACTGAAACTCGAGGGCGTGAAAACCAACCGCGCCGCCATCGGAGCCCGGATCAAGGTCGTCGTGCAGAACGCCGAAGGCGAGCGCTCGATTTATCGGACCGTGGGCAGCGGCGCCAGTTTTGGCGCGGCACCGTTCCGGCAGGAAATCGGCGTGGGCCGCGCGCCAACGATCAAGCGCGTCGAGATTTTCTGGCCGGTAACCGGCGTCACGCAAGTGGTCACCGGATTGGAAATCAACCACCTCTACGAAATCCGCGAGGGCGTGGCGGCCCCGAGGCTGCTTGAACTGAAAAGTTTCCCTTGGCCCTCCGTCGAGATTCATCCGGTCCAGCAAAGCCTCACGGCGAGCCCCGAGGCTTCAGCAAAATCACCCTGAATCATTCTCCCCGTTAACTTCTCCCGATCATGGTCTCACTTCGCTTCAGCCTGAAGGCACCCGTCATTTTGTTCTGCTCGCTCATAGTCAGCGCCGTTGGGCAGACGACGATCTCGACCGAAAACATTGCCCCCGCCACGGCCCATCCGCCGGCAACCGCGGCCCGCCCGTTTCCGCTCACCGCGTTTACCGCGATTGGATCTTCGTTCGCGCAGAGCAGCCACCTCCACGAGCTCGGCTGGAGCGAGGAACAGGTGTCGGCATTTCTTGATGGGGTGCGCGGTGCGCTGCTAGGCAAGCCCACTCCCTACGATTCTGCGGCGGAGTCCGTCAGCACCGAGATGCGCCGGCGCGTGCAGGAAATCCTCGCGCGACAGAAACGACAGGCCGTCGAAGCGTTCACCCAACCGGGCTATCTCGAACAATACGTCAAAGAAATGCGCAAACGTTTCCGACTGCAGCAGACCGACAGCGGCCTGGCCTACCGCATCGAACCCGGCCGCTTTGGCAATCGACCCCGGCCCGGTGATACGGTGGTGGTGAGTTGTGGCGTGACCGCTGCGGACGGCACCACGCCGTTGCCGCAACTAAGCAGTGAACGCGTGAGAGTAAAACTCGACGGCTTGCTCCCCGGAATCATGGAGGGACTGCAAATGATGACGGTCGAAAGCAAAGCGATCTTCGTGCTGATCCCCGCGCTTTCATTCGGCGAAAAACCATGGCCCGAAGGCGTGGATCGAGGCACACCCTTGGTGTTTTTCTTAACCCTTCACGAAGTAATCACGGCGGAATCAACGCCGTGATCCACGGTTAACAGTGCAAGCCCAGGCCTCCGCAAACTGGACCTAAGATCGTCCTCTTGCCTCCCTGTGGGCGGAATTGGAGAGCGATTCGTTACAGAGTAATTCTAGGGCGAGCATGGAAATTCGTGTCCAAATCGCGGGAAATCCAGCCATTCGTCCCTCCCTGCTAGCTACTGGCCACAGTTGAATTTACTACGCGGGCAAGTGAATCATACCTTCACCTCCGTTAGGGTTCACTGGGTATACGCCCCGGATGAGTGAAGTCACTCCCGGGGCTGTGTTTTTGGCGGGTGTCGCCACCGCTTTCATTTCATCCCACTGCGGCGGCAACTCGCCCCTCCGGGATTTATCCCCTTGGAATTTTCGCGCAATTTCCCCCTGATTCATTTTCGCTTCCACGCTGGTGATCCAACCCCGCAACGTACCCCTTCAAGCATGAAACTCCCCCGCATCATCGTGATGGCGCTCGCCGCCATTTCACTCAGCAGCCCATTCGCCTTCGGCGAAAACGCCGTTCTCTTTTGGAACGACCAAGTGCTCGACGCCACCCGGCTTTCACGCAATCCACCGCCGATCGCATCGTTGCACATCGCGACTTTCCACGCCGCGATCTACGATGCTGTTAACGGCATCACGCACGATCATCAGGGCTGGCTAATCAATGAACGCGCGCCGGCCGACAGCAATCTGGACGCCGCCATCGCCAGAGCCGGATTCACCGTGCTCAACGCGCTTTGGGGCCAATCCTCCAATCCCCGCAACTTCCAGCTCGCCTATGACAAAGCCCTCTCGGCCATTGCCGATGGTCCGGAAAAAACCAATGGCATCGCGTGGGGCAAACACGTCGCTGAACTCGTCCTCGCAGAACGCGCAAAAAGCGGCTGGAACAAGCCCGCTGAAGGCACTTTCAGCAGCAAAGATCAGGGAAAATGGCGCGAAACCGCTCCAGGCTTCCGTCCGCCGGTTGTGCCACAGGTTGCCACCACCACCCCGTTCGTCATGACCTCGCCCAGTCAGTTCCGCGCCCCACCACCACAGCGCATCGACTCCAAGGAATACGCCGAAGAAATCGCCTTTGTCACCAAAGTGGGGCCGCGCGACGGCGCTGACCGCACAGAATACCAGACTCTGTCCACGCCGTTCTGGGCCGACGATCTTGGCACGGCTACTCCCGCCGGACACTGGTGCGTTATCGCCCAGGACCTAGCCAAGCGTAACAATCTCGGCACCGCAGAGTGCGCCCGCCTGTTCGCTATGCTGAATTTCGCCTGCGCTGATGCAGGTATCTCATGCTGGGATTCAAAATTTTTCTACAGCACATGGCGGCCCGAAACCGCCATCCGGGAAAGCGATCGGAAGAGCAATCCCTTGATTATCATCAACCCCGATTTCATTCCCAACATGACGTCGCCAGCGCACCCGGACTACACCTCGGGCCACAGTACATTCTCCGGTGCAGCCTCGCGGTTGCTCGAGCTCTGGTTTGGCAGCGACGACATCGAATTCACGATCACCTCCGACGGACTGCCTGGCGCGGTCCGCACCTTCAAGAAATTATCGGATGCACGCCGCGAAATCGGCATGAGCCGCATCTATGGCGGCATTCATACCATGTCCGCCAACCTCGAAGGCCAGAAAGCCGGCATCAAGATAGCCGATTGGGTTTTCGAACACTCGCTCCAGCCGGTTAAGGACGGAATAAAGCCCTGATTTTCCTTCTGTACCGAGGGCTCGCTGGCTTTCATCGCGCCCGATTCCTGTCAGTGAAAATTTAAATCAACGCAGGACCTCGGCCTCCCTCACGCTTCGATGATGTACTCCAATGCCAGTCTGCCGTCAGACGGGAACTTAGCATCGGCCGATGCTGCCACCGCCGGCGCAATTCCGTGGATCCTGCGAATCGGAATGGCCGGCTGTTTCATCGGCCATGGTGCTTTTGGCGTCATCACCAAAGCGGCGTGGGTCCCGTATTTCGCAGTCGGCGGCGTCGGCGAAGCGTGGGCCTGGCGCCTGATGCCTTGGATCGGGTGGATGGATATCACGATCGGGATTCTTGCCCTGTTGCGGCCCAGTCGCGCGCTGTTTATGTGGGCCGCAGTGTGGACTGTTTGGACTGCGTTACTGCGGCCTCTTTCCGGTGAACCGGTTTGGGAATTCTTCGAGCGCGCGGGTAATTTTGGGGTGCCAGTGGCCATTCTCACGGTGATCGGCGTAAGCGGACCTTGGTTTAGCCGCCTGCCTTCGCTGTGGAATACTCTTTCCCACCAAGCCCGGCTCACGTGGATCCTGCGGCTCACCACGTTCACGTTGCTCGCCGGCCATGCCGGTCTCGGTCTTTTCGCGCACAAGGCCGGTCTCGCCCGCCACTATGCGGCCCTGCATCTCACAAACCCGGCCGCAGTCGTACCCTGGGTCGGGGTTTTCGAGTTTCTGCTCGCCGGACTTGTGCTCTTCCGGCCCCGGCCGACCCTGTTGCTCGCGATCTGTCTCTGGAAAATTTCCACTGAATCCTTATTTCTTGTTTCCGGCTCGCCCATCTGGGAATTGATCGAACGCTTCGGCAGCTACTTTGCCCCGCTGGCGCTGGCTCTTCTCCTCACTCACTCCCACCCCGTCGTCATTCAAGAGAGAGTTCTCGCCGCCTAATCCCGTTTTTCCATGTTCAAATCCACGCTTCTCCTTGCCGCGCTCCTCGGCGCCACGACCGGTGCCTTCGCAGCGGACTACACCGCCACCCCACTCCATCCGCGGACCGCCGCCCCGGCGGGAGCCAAACTCTTTTCAATGCTCGACCCGGCCGACACCGGCGTGGCCGTGCCGAATGTTTTCAATGACCCGCGCATGTGGGGTAACCGTTTCCGTGAGCTCACCCTCGGCGCGGTTGAGACGGGCATCGTGGTCGCCGACTTCAACCGTGACGGACGGCCCGATATTTTTTCCGTGTCAAGGAATGGCCCCTGCGCGTTGTATCTGCAGGTTGCACCCTTTAAATTCACCGAGGTCGCCCATGCAGCCGGCGTCGCCGTCGATAACGAACCGACGAGCAACACCGGCGCGAGCGTGGTCGATATCAACCAGGACGGCTGGCCCGACATCTACCTCTGCCGCTACGACGCCCCAAATCTGCTCTTCATCAACAACCGCGACGGCACCTTCACGGAAAGCGCCAAAGCCTACGGCCTCGATATCAAGGATGCCTCCGTTCACGCCGTCTGGGCGGACTATGATCGCGATGGTTTCATCGACTGTTACCTCGTCACCAACATTCTCGATTTTTCCAAATCACCCCAAGGCCGCCGCGCCTATCTTCTTCACAATAATGGCAACGGCACGTTCACCGATGTTTCCAAGGCGGCGGGCATCTGGGGCCTGACCCAAGGCCACACCGCACTGTGGGTGGATATCAACCACGACGGCTGGCCCGACATTTATTGCGCCAACGATTTCGAAACCCCGGACCGGCTTTACCTCAACAAGGGCGACGGCACCTTTGTCGACGTCATCGACGAACGCCTGCCGCACGTCACCTATTTCTCCATGGGTGCCGACGCGGGCGACATCAACAACGACGGCCTGATGGACTTTTTCATCACCGACATGCGCGATCGCAATCATCCGGAATTTATCGCCGGCATGGAAGAAATCGGCCGCGGTCTCTGGGAAATGGAACGCGTGAACGAACTCATTCCGCAATACATGTGGAACGCGGTTTACTTGAACACCGGCACGGATCACTTCGCCGAAGTCGCGCATCTCACCGGCATGGATGCCACTGGCTGGACCTGGTCAGCGCGTCTCGGTGACCTCGATAACGATGGCCGCCTCGATGCCTTTGTCACCGCCGGCATGATCCGCAATTTCATCGATGCCGATCTCGTGGATAAACAAAACACCGCGCCCACACTCGGCGCCCGCGCCGCCGTCTGGAAAAATGCCCAACCTCGCCACGAGACCACCCTCGCCTACCGCAATCTGGGCAACCTCAACTTTGCCGATGTCTCGAAAGAATGGGGCCTCGATCATGATGGCGTCAGCTTCGGCTGCGCTCTCGCCGACCTCGATGGCGACGGCGACCTCGATCTGGTTTTCGCCAATTACAACGCGCCGCCAACCATCATCCGCAACGACACCACCACAGGGCACCGCACTAACATCAAATTATCCGGCCACGCCCCGAATCTCGATGGCATCGGTGCCGAACTGCGCATTGAAACCGCCTCAGGCGTGCAAGTGCGTCAACTCTTCACCGAACGCGGCATCGTCGCCAGCGAACCCCCGCTCGTCCACTTCGGGCTCGGCGCTGACCCCACGATTAAAAAACTCACCATCAAATGGCCGCGTGGTCAGGTACAGGTGCTGGAAAATATCCCCGCCGATCAACTCCTCACCATCACCGAACCCGCGCTCGTGGAGGGCGCGAAGCCCGTGCTAAGCGCTGCGGTATTCAAAACACCCGCATCACCCACCGCGCTCTTCTCTGCACCGGCTGACAATCTTGGCTTGAAACACAGCAACGCGCTGCGGCCCTTCGACGAATTCACCCGGCAGCGCCTCCTCCCGCGCCGGCTCAACGGCCTCGGCCCGGTGCTCGCCACGGCGGATGTCAATGGCGATGGCCGGGACGATGTTTTCGTCACCGGGACGGCCGGTCAATCCGGCGAACTCTTCCTCGCCCAAGCTGATGGCAGTTTCAAATCTGCCCCCGACCAACCGTGGTCCGCTGCGATTGAATCCGACGATGTCGGAGCGGTGTTTCTCGATGTCAACGGCGACAAATTCCCCGATTTGCTCATCATCGCCGGTGGCATCCAGAAAGCTGCAGGCGATCCCCTGATGAATGATCGACTCTACCTGAACGACGGTCACGGAAAATTCACGCTCGCTCCCGACGGCATGCTGCCGGCCGACGGCGAAAGCACTGCGGCGGTCGCGGTCGCTGACTTCGATGGCGACGGCAAGAGCGACGTCTTCGTCGGTGGTCGCGTGGTGCCCGGCAAATATCCCGAGACGCCACGCAGTTTCCTTTACCACAATGTCGGTGGTAAATTGGTCGATGTAACGGATGAACTCGCCCCCGGCTTGCGCAAAGTAGGCATGGTGACGGCGGCCGTCTGGGCCGATGTCGATGGCGACAAGCGCCCTGATCTTCTCGTCGCGATCGAATGGGGCCCCATTTCCTATTGGCACAACACGGGCCACGGTTTCGAAAATCTCACCGAAAAAGCCGGACTCGCCGGGATCACCGGGTGGTGGAGCGCCCTCACGGTGGCTGACGTCAATGGCGACGGCCGACCTGATCTCATCGCAGGCAATGTCGGCCTCAACACCAAATATCACGCATCGGCGACACAGCCAACGGTCCTGTTCTCCGGCGATTTCGACGGCACCGGAAAAGACCAGTTGATCGAGGCCCAATACGAAGACGGCAAGCTCGTCCCCCTGCGCGGACGCAGCAAATTAGCTTACGCTTTCCCATGGCTGCCGAAAAAATACCCCAGCTACAAAGCCTTCGGCCAGGCGACGGTGGAAGATGTCTTCGGAGCCGATCATCTCGCGAAGGTAAATAAATTCACCGCGACGGAACTGGCCAGCGGAGTATTCATTAATCGCGGCAAAGGAGTCTTTGAATTTCAGCCCTTGCCCCGCCTTGCGCAGTTGGCCCCGATCAACTCGATTGCGGCGCGCGACTTCGATGGCGACGGCAAACTCGACCTCTTTTGCGTTGGCAATAATTTCGGTCCCGAGGCGACCACGGGCCGGTTTGACGGCAGCTTAGGGGTGTTGCTCAAAGGGGATGGCAAGGGCGGCTTCACGGCGCTGAGTCCGTCGGCCAGCGGCTTGGTCGTCCCTGGCGAAGCGCGCTCGGTCGCTGTAGTCGGTCAGACGAAAGACGGGCATCTCACCGTGATCGTCAGCGAATGCGCCGGACCGGTGTTGGTCTTCGAGCACAAGACCGACCGGAAGTAATTCGCGTGGATTCCGAGTAGCGGCAGGCCTCCGTGCCTGCCGACTTTAATTTTTTGCGGACACTCGCGCCTTACTCGTCCCCGACCGGCCACGAAGACCTGGAGTTATACCAACGGCTCTTAAGATTTAGACTTTTGCTGGACACTGGAGTGGTAGGGGCGATTGCCCCCCTCAATCGCCCTGCGCACTCCGAGGGTCGTTGGCCCCTCCCTAATTCTAACTTTCAATAGAATAGCCAGTGATATTATACGGGCCGGTGCGTCGTTAGAGCATTCAAGGTGCGCCACCGCGCCCACAAAAGGTGCCCCCAAAGCAACTCGTCCCGCCCTGAAGGCAACTCGCCCCTAAGCGCTTCTCGACCCCAACTTATTCTACGTAGCGTTTTCGCTAATGAGCCTAGAACTGGTTGCCGCCAACTGACCCCGGTGACGACGAAGTGTTCTGGGCTCAGAACACTAACCCACCAACATGCAAACCTCCGTTACTTCCCGTTCCATTCGTCCCCTCTTGGCTTTCGCCAAGCAGCACGTCCGCACTCTCACGCTGAGTGCCTTGGTACTATTTTCCACCGCCCAAGCGCACGCCCAAGGCTGCGTTGCCGCTCACGGCAGCGGTATGAATTGCGCGATCGAGCAGGGCGATCAGGCCCACGCTTGGGACCTCTCCGTCTCCTACCGCTGGTTTCAATCCGACCGCCATTATGTTGGCGTCGCTTACCAAGCCCAACGCGATGCGGCCGGAGATCAGGTGATCAACCGCTCGAGCTTCACCGATCTCGGCCTGAACTATACCATCTCCCCCCGTTACAGTGTCTCGATCACGGTTCCCTTTGTTTCCCATGATCGTTCGCAAACTCTGAAGAATGTAGCCGGCGTAGTTTTCCAACGCTATCACACCCAAGCAACCGGCCTCGCCGACATCAGCGTTGTCGGCAACGCGTGGGTCTTCGATCCGGCGACGTCGTCCAAAGGTAACATCCAACTCGGTTTGGGCTTGTCTCTCCCGACCGGCAAAAAGGACGTACGCGACACATTTCAATCATTCGACAAGGCTTCCGGCCAGGTTTTCGCGGTCGAGAAAACCGTCGACCAATCGATTCAGCCGGGTACCGGCGGTTATGGGATCATCCTGAGCGTCTCCGGCTACCGTCAATTGGGCGCCGGCTTCACTGCTTTCGCCGCAGCCAACTACACGATCACCCCGCAGGAGACCAACGGAGTTCCCACGTTCCGTTCCGGCACCTATGAAACGATCATGTCGATTGCTGATACCTACCTGGGTCGCACCGGGGTGGAATATGCTTTCGGTGGCTCCTCGGGGATATTGCTAAGCCTCGGCCTGCGCGCCGAAGGTGTCGCGGTGTACGATTTGATCGGAGGCAGCAATGGCTTCCGCCGGCCGGGATATTCGGTCGCCATCGAACCAGGCATCAGCATCAACCGGAAAAATTGGTCCGCGCGACTCTACGTGCCCTATGCCATTCAGCGTGATCGCCTCCAGAGTGTTCCAGACAAGCAAAAGACCTGGGCCACCGGCGTCTACAGCCAAGGCGATGCAGCGTTCGCCGATTATCTGATCATGCTGAGTTTCAGCTATAAACTCTGAGCTAAGTTTTCATCCGTAGAACGGCACTGACGAAAGACCAAATCGATTCCCGCGGGGCTTCGGCAGCGTTATTCTACAAAGCAAAGACGGTGGCGAAATTCGCCGCCGTCTTTTTTTATGCCCCCAAATCTCCCGTCCTTCGCGAGCTCAAACCGCCGGAGAGGCCAGTCGATCGCGGTGTGCGCGAAGGAAAATCCGGAGGCCACTCAGCAGACCGCCCCAACAGAACCGCTCTTCGTCCCTTAAGTGTTTCCTGTTGGTGAAATTTTATCACGGTTCCGCACTCGATTACCCGCCGACTGACTTTTGCAGCCGGCGTGCAGTAAAGATCGTTCGTTATCACCCCACCATGCAAACCCACGCAATACCGTCACGTACCCGTCAGATGAGCCCCCTCCTCCGACTCGCCACCCAGAACGTTCGCGCCTTGACGCTTACGGTCGCATTTATTTTTTCCGCAGCCCAAGCCCACGCCCAAGGTTGCGTTACCGCCCACGGCAGCGGCCTGCCCGCCTCAATGAACGAAGGCAATCCTGACCAACGCTGGGACGCTTCCGTCTCGTACCGTTGGTTTCAATCTGACCGCCACTATGTCGGCACTGCTTACCAACCCCAGCGCGATGCGGCGGGCGATCAAGTGATCAACCGTTCGAGCTTCATCGATTTCGGTCTGAACTACACCATCTCGCCGCGCTACAGCGTCTCGCTGGTTGTTCCTTATGTGAATCATGATCGCTCCCAAACGCTGAAGAAAAATGGTGCCGTGTTCGAGCGTTACCACACTCAAGCCACCGGTATCTCCGACGCGAGCATCACGGGCAATGCGTGGATTTTTAATCCGACGACTTCGCAAAAAGGCAATCTTCAGGTCAACTTCGGCGTGGTGCTTCCCACCGGCAAGTTCGACGTGATGGACACCTTTGAATCCTACGACGCTGTTAACGACAAGGTTCTCGCGGTGCAGAAATACGTCGATAACTCGATCCAGCCGGGCTTGGGCGGTTATGGCATCAGTGTCGGTCTTAACGGCTACCGTCTGCTCGGCGCCGGTTTCACCGCCTTCGGCAGCGCCAACTACACCGTTACACCGCAGGAAAAAAACCGCATCGGAAATTCGATTGGTGACTCCTACGTCGGTCGCACCGGCGTGGAATATGCCTTCGGTGGGGCTTCAGGCATCTCCCTTAGCCTCGGCCTCCGCGCCGAGGGCGTGGCAGTGTACGATCTGATTGGCGGTAGCTTGGGCAGCCGCCGTCCCGGCTATTCGGTGGCAGTCGAGCCAGGCATCAGCATCGACCGCAAGAAATGGTCGCTACGACTCTACGTGCCATACGCGATCCAGCGCAATCGCATGCAAAGCTATCCCGACAAGGTGAAGACCTGGGCCACCGGCAAATACGCCCAGGGCGACGCGGCGTTCGCAAATTACCTGATCATGTGGAGCTTTAATTATAAATTCTGAACCAATCGGCGCTCTTAGCGCCCAGCCCAGTCAGGGTCTTTAGGTGCACAAGACGGTGGCGATTGTTTCGCCCCGTCTTTTTTCTTTCGCCCTTTTGATTAGCCACCACGCTTCCCGCCATTCCATGACGACTGCCTCGAAATCGATCCGCGCGGGCATTCCCGTTGCCTCACCACACTTTGGACCGGTGGCGCTGCTGCTGTTTGTTTCCGGAGCGGTGGCCCTCGTGTACGAGATTGTCTGGCAACGGCAATTTGCCCTGTTGTTTGGCTCCGCCTCTCCAGCCACTGCGGCGGTATTAGCCGGATACTTCGCCGGCTTGGGCGCAGGCGCTTTCGTAGTCGGCCGCGTCGCCCCTCGCTGGAAGCGTCCGCTGCGCGCCTATGCGCTGCTTGAATTAAGTGTCGGGCTTGGCGCGCTGCTCGTCGCGCCACTACTCAATGGTTTCGAACACGCTTATCCGTGGCTATTCGACGCGTTATCGGCTCACGCCGGATTATTTTTGGCAATCCGCACGCTGGTCGTCTTTGCCGCGGTATTGATTCCAACTTTTTGCATGGGCGGTACGCTGCCGTTACTCGGCCACTTGGTCGACCGCGGCCAACGCCACCTGGGCCTGACGGCCGGCTGGCTCTACGTCGTGAACACTGCCGGCGCCGGCTTCGGCGCACTCGCCGTCCCCTTTCTATTGCTCCCGAATTTAGGACTCAACAAAACGGTGTGGCTGTGCGCCACAACCAACGCCCTGTTGGCCTTCGTCGCGTGGCGACTGGACCGACGACAGGGCGAATCGAATGATACCGCACCCGCGGGAGAACTGCGTGAACTGAAAAATAAAATCCGCCCGAACCAACCCCCTTACGCTAACTCCACTTCGCCCGTCGCGTTACTCGCACTCATCTCCGGTCTCGTGACTTTTGCCCTACAGGTGCTCTGGAATCGCGCGTTTGCGCAGGTCCATGAGAACTCCATGTATTCGTTTTCGGTGATCGTGGCCGTCATCATCTTCGCTCTCGCGCTCGGCGCGCAATTGGCCCGGCTCGGTTTGCGCCGGGAGATCGCACCGCTCCGATTACTGGGCGGCGCGTGGATGCTCGCGGGCCTCGCGGTCATGAGCGGACCTTGGCTATTTCTAAACCTGTCAAATAATTTGAGCTACCTCTCCGTCGATGGCGGCTGGACCGCGCATGCACTGCACCTCTCGGGTCTCGCGACCGCGATGCTCTTGGTTCCCATGGCGCTGCTCGGCATCGGCCTGCCGGCAATTATGGAACAGGCCGGACGCACCTCGGGTGACGGCGCGGCCCGCGTGCTCGGGCGATTGCTCGTGGCAAATATCACCGGCTCCGTCGGCGGTGCGCTCGCGGCCGGATTTTTGCTGCCGCGCTGGCTCGGCTTGTGGACCAGCATCCTTTGGCTCGGCGCGCTCGTGCTGGCCGCGGGAATGTGGCAATGGATTCGCTGGAAGAATCCGCCGCAGCAGCGAAAATTCGGCTTGGTCATCGCGGGCACCTGGCTCGCGATGCTGTGGCCCATCGCTCAACTGGAACTGCCCCGTGTACGTCTCGCCTCTGATCAGGGCGAACACTTGATCGCTTTGACTGAGGGAGCACATGGCATCACCGCCGTCGCGGAACGTCCCGGCTCGCGTCGGCTCAAACTCAACAATCATTACGGCCTCGGCGGCACGGCCTCAACGGGCGACGAGCGGATGCAAGCGCACATTCCATTGCTCCTGCATCCGGCGCCGCGGCGCGTGGCATTTCTTGGCTTGGGCACCGGCATCACGGCGGGCGGAGCGTTATTTCATCCCATCGAACAGGTGACGGTGATGGAACTCGTGCCTGAGGTGGTCACGGCCGCACGCGAGTATTTCGGTGAAGCCAATCATCACGTGCTCGATGATACGCACACCCGCGTGGTCGCCGACGACGCGCGCCATTATCTGCGCGGTTCCGGCGCGCGCTTTGATGTGATTGTCGGTGATCTCGTCGTGCCGTGGCGCCAAGGCGAAGGATCCCTGTTCACCCTGGAACAATTCACCGCGGCGCGCGACGCCTTGGCCCCAGGCGGATTATTCTGCCAATGGCTGCCGCTCTTCCAGCTCTCGGAGGTCGAGGTCAATATTCTGACGCGAACCTTTCTCACCGTTTTCCCGCACGCCCAGGTGTGGCGAGGTGATTTCTCGCCCACTGAACCCGCCATCGCGTTGATCAGCGGAGTCGGCGATTTGAAATTGGATGTCGAACAGGTGCGCCGCCGATTGACCGCGATGCAGCCGGATGCGACGAATCCACAGTTGCGTTCAACCGATGCTTTTTGGATGAGCTTCGTCGGTGACCTGACCCTGGCCGATCTGCCCGCCAGCGAAGTCCGCCTGAATCGCGAAGACCAGCCTTGGATCGAATTGCTCGGACCGATGCTACACACCGGTGGCAGCGAAAGCACGCTGTTCACCGGCCGACGATTGCAGGCCTGGCTGGATCAGGTGACACAGCGCTCGCGACCCCGCATGACGCCATTGCCTGAGCGCGAATCCACTGCGGCAGATGCCGGCCGCGTACTCGGCGAAATGACGCTCTGTGTCTCCGAGGGCAATCGCACCGGAGCAAGCAACGCGCAGCGACAGTTGCAACAAATGTTGCCGCCGGAAACGATCACGCTGCTATTTCAATAAGTCGGACTCGCCGTGAATTCCAGAAACAGAGGCGTCCCGGCAGCTACCAGTTTCTCTTTCCGTAAGTCAACAAGCTCACTGGCCTACCCGGATTTACTCAGCTCTCACTCGCGGCCCGAAGAAAGCATCATCTCCGCCGAGGTCGGCGAAATGTTCTGCTGAATACGTTCCCGCACGGTTTGCAAGCTGGCTTGCACCAGTGAACCCATCGTCTCGCAACGCAGGAAACGATCAACCTGGAAATGCTGAGCCAGACCTTCCCGCAACGTGCGAATATTTTCCTCTGGCGCAATCGGGTCACCCTCCATCGCGTGCAACAGAGCGTGAAGGCGGGTGGCGGCTAACTCCGCGCGCTGCAAAAGAAGGGTCTGCTCTTCGCGTTGATATTGGTAAGCGGTGCGAGGGTGGAGATGCTTATTGCAGAATTCCACGAGCCGCACGTTTTCCTTAAAGAACTGCGGCAGATAAAAATTCTTCCGGCCGTTGTAAGACTGTTGATCGAAGTCCATCGCGCGAATGCGCACCTGCCAGCCTTCGAAATCCGGAGTCAGCACGATCACGAAATTGTAGCTTCGCATATCGCCAAGGAGGCGGACGAAGCAACGTTCATTAAATTTCACGAGTTCTTTCGCGATGCGAATGGGCCGGAGTTCTTTACGCTCAAGCCAGTCGGCGATAAACACATCGCCCGGGACGCCTGCGATGTGTTCCTCGACGAGGGTATTTTCGTAGGTGATAAAATTCAGCCGGTTCGGAGAGAGCAGATGCTCGAGCTCCAACCCATACACGCGGGAGGCGTCGGCCTTTTTGACGTAGAAATAGTCGGGGTTGTCATTGTACGCATTGACAATGCGGATACGGAACGGCTTCGAATTGCCGAAGCTGCAAAAATCAATTCGGTCGATGTAGAGATGCTCCATGATCGAGAAATCGCCATCCACCCGCAACAGCGCGTAGATGCGTTTCAATCCTTCATTGAGTGCCCCAATATCCGCCGACTGATAGACAACGGAATCCCAAAGGGTCGGGCGCCCATCCGCATCGGCGAGAGCATAAGCCTCATGATAATGGCACAGGCGCTCGTACGTAACGGGCAACGTCCGCTCGCGCCGGTATTTTTTTAGATAATCCCGCAGCGGCCCGCCAATCGGATAACTGGGCTTTTTCTGCGTCCGCTTGAGAGTATAATCCACGGGCTCTTGCATCCAAATAATATAACCCGGACCAAGCGTGATGCAATGCGCGACTCGCCCTTAACTGGCGCGGTGCTTCGCCAACTGGGCGTCGAGCTGTTTGAATTTCTTTGGGAAATTCCCTTTGAAATTTTTCTGCAAATCGGAAACCCCACATTTATCGAGGCAATAAAGAAAACGCATGAGGCGCTCATCAGTCGACAGGCCGCCTTCTTTTATCCCCAAAGAATACCAATACAGATGTGCGGCGACGGGATAATCCTCAAGCTTGAGGGCGAGGTCCGCATAGATCGCCACTTTCTCACTGGCCGGTAGTTTCTTGTTATCGAGCATGCTTCTTAAGGCCAACCGATCCATGAACGCGGCCATATCCTTGCCCCGCTTCGCGCTAAACTGGGTCGTGTACAGAGGGTCCATGGCGTAGATTTCTCTGGCCGCATCCGCCCAACCGGCCGGGCCGGCACTATTCATGGCCGCGATCATTCCCTCTTTACCTCCCTTGCTGGCCGTGGAAAAAAACAATTCATAGCGCACCCACGCACTCTGCACCCCCGACGCAAGAATATGCTGATAGATCGCGATCGCCTCATCATACTTTCCCTGGTCATGCAGTGCGATCCCCCGACGGGTTTCACGGTTCATGAGCTCGATACACAAATCCAAATGCCGGCTGGCATCCGCCAAATAAACTGCGGGTGGATTCTCGCCGGGAGAAAATGAGCCCAAGAGAGTGAAGAGTCGCCGCGCCTGATCCCACTCGCCGTTTGCGAGGTGCATCAAAGCAGGCATTACGGCGATCAGATAATTTCCAGGAGCCATTTCCATGACCCCGCGCCAGTAATCCGGATTACGATAGGTCAGGGCGGAAACGTCGATGGCCCGAGTGAAATCACTCTGCTGGATCGTGTGGCCCATGGCCCGAACCCCGGCAAATTTCTGCTCAACTTGACTGGCGGCGTTCCCCAGGTCGGTTAAAGCCACATTCACAGACCAATCACGCAAGAGCAGTCTTTGCTCAGTCAAAGACGAATCCGAAAGTCGCTGCCCGAACTGATCGGCCGGTGAGTTCCGTCCCCGTTCTTCGGCGTGCACTGATAAATGTGCGATCCATGGCATCAGACAAATGAGGAATAAAACGCGTGGTAGATCTGCGCTCATGAAATAGTGGCGGTGGAACTAATCGGCCTGCGAGATCCGCGCTGGCGCGTCCGGCATCAACAATCGCTCTCCGCACGCCACCAACCGCGCCCGCAGCGGCTGACTGCGCTCGGCGAAGCTGCGCTGGTGCACTTCATATTCAGCGCGGCCATCCGGTGTCTCGATGGCGATCGGCGCGTAACCGAGTTGGCGAAGATCGTACGGGCTCGCGCGCATGTCGATCTCACGAATATCGCGGGCCAGTGCAAAACAATCGGCCATCAATTCACTCGGCGTGAATGGCGAAAATTTGAACGCCCATTTGTACAGATCCATGTTGGCGTGCAAACAGCCGCGCTGCTCAAACTGCGGGACTGCGAGCCGCGTCGGTTGCAATTTATTAAGCGGCCGCGCCGGCTCGGTGAAAAAACGAAACGCATCAAAATGAGAACAGCGAATCGGTTGCGCCTCGACCACACGCGCCAACTCGTCGGGCGAGAATCGGAGCGGCCACGCATTGTGTCGCACTTGTTCCGGCGTCTGCCGGTAAACCATCGCCCACTCGTGCAGACCGTAGCACGCGAACTGCGGTGGACGTTCGATGGTGAGGCGCAACAAATTCACCATCCAGGCCAGACTCTCGTGCCGGCGTGGCTCAAGCGACGCGGGATTCAAGGCCACTCCACCCTCAACCGCGTGATACTCCGGCCAGCGCAAATATTCCTGAGCCCGCTCACCCTGCAACACGACATCCGGACCCGGATGCCAACGCTGCAGCCAACTCGGCCGGAAACGATAGTAGTCGAAAAGAAAATCGTGTACCGGGTGCTTCTCGCCACGACCACGCCGGGCTTGATGCGGCGCGGTCCAGACCAACACGCGTTCCTCGTGCCCGCGCCGACGTGCGAGCCAATCAGGCTCGGCGAGAAAAGCAGCGGTGACGGAAGAAGCGACCATGGCAAACAAGATGAGTGGTGCCGGCGGCCGGGCAAGCGTGTTGGTAAGACCGCGATCGGCCTACCCCATCCTCGCCAACAATCGCCGCACACCCTCGATCGGCGGCGTGTCCATGAAATGCAATTCAACCGGCCACTGCAGTTTGCTGGCGAGTGAACGGAGCGCGAATGCGGCGGGCTCACTGTTCAAAATTCGGCCGCTCACGCCACAAGGGAATTTCGTCGTGGGCTGCGGAAAATGACGGTGAATCACCTGGTCCACCTGCCGGGCGAGATCCGTGATTGAATCGGCGACGACTTGTTGAGCCGGACCGCAATCGGCGGTCGCGAGCGCGAGCACCTGTGGGGCAAACGACGCGATTTTAGCGTTGGCACCAGCGTCATTGTAGAGAAACCGTGAGATGGCGGAATAATCCGCCAGTCCCGTATGCGTCCGCAACGCTTCGGCTAACGGTGAAACCGCGCTTCCCTGCTTCGACAGACCCTGCAATTCAAGCAGAGCCAGTCCAATCGCGCGACGACCCAGATCGAAACCGCTACCCGGATCGCCAAATTTCCAACCGAGTCCGCCGGCATAGTGAACCGCTCCATCTAAACTGCGCGCGGCCACAAAGGATCCGGTACCCGCGTGCAGCACAAGGCCGGGCGCACCGTTCGTCGCGAGCTCCAACACAGGGACTGAATCGTCCAGCGTCGTGATCGCGCCGTAATCTTTGAGAGCCGCGGCGGTTTCTTTCCAGAAGGCTCCGTTGCCCGCCATGCACAACACCGAATGGGAAATCGGCCCCGGATGTTTAGCAGTAAGTTCGCGCAAGGCTACGGCCAGAATAATTCGAGCCTGCTCCGCGCCCACTTGGCTGGGATTGCAGCCAACCGCGATGTGGCGTGCGAGTTCCGCACCGGAAGAATCCAACAGAATCAACTCTGTTTTCGTGCCCCCGCCATCCACGCCAATCTTGTAGAAATGAGTCGCCACGCCACCAAAGTAAGACCCGAACAACTTCCAGCCCAAGATTCTTTTTATACCGCACGCCGATTTTGTCGGAACCAACCCAACAGCGCGCAGGCATCAGGAAAAGAACTGTGGTTGTCCCGCTGATAAAAAAGACGGGAGCGCGAAGCTCCCGTCCTGTAAGTTTGCCAAACGCCCGTTGCGTCGGATTCGTGGAGGCTGCTACGTAAACAGATTGGTATCAATCCAGTCGCCTTTGATCATCGACCACCAATCGACCGCGAGTCCGGAGAGCACGTATTGATAAGGAAGCCAGCCGTAACCAGCCGCGCCCCAACCCGTGCCCCACGAATTCCGGATCAAGAACGCTCCCGTGGTAGCTGGCCCGCCTGGATTGGTGTTTTGAATCACGAGACTGTCATCATAGCCCACCACGACCACGGCGTGGCCGCCCACGACACTTTCACCCAGTTTTGGAAACGGAATTTTTCCCGTCGCCCCCGCCTGCGTGTAGGAGGAATACACCGTAAATCCAAACATGCTGGGGAATCCAGCGGCCGCATACGCCTTTATCAGGTTGAGCAAAGCCGGCTTCAACGTGCCCGGAGGGTCGAGCCGGTAGTAACTCAATGCCCGATAACTCTGCCCGAAAGCGTAACAGAATGCGGGGGGCTCGACGTCGAAGCTGGCGATATTGTAGGGCCAATACTCTTCCGGCGGCGCCCCAAATAGTGCGAGTGCCTTCATCGTGGTGCGAAGATAAGCCCCGGTGTCGCCAGTCCAGTGCAGCAAATCACGCGTCGCTTTGTAGAGAAACAAGCGGGATCCATCAATATGTTTACCAAAGGCCCGTCGTTCAAAATACTCGTACATTCCGATACCCGCATTGGCCGTACACGAGCCGAGCGCACCTTGATTTTCAATGGGGGCGCACCAAGCGCGGAGATCAACCGAGGCGGCCAATTGCGGCGGACTTTTCGCGGCTTTCGCGGCAACCAGCGATTTTACTCGGCCGATGTGGGGTATGGTTTTCTCGCTGTCGGTAGTCAGGTCACGGATATCAGGCAGATCAGGTCTCCAGCCCATTCCGGGTATTTGCGATGGATTGCTCATAGGAACTTGCTCCAGCTTGTTTGATTTATTTTGTGTGGTTTCAATTCTCACCAAGAGAATTGAACGACGGGAAACCCCGACCAACGGAGGCACCCGCTCCCTCCATTTTAGCAGGCGACTAGTCGGCCCAACAATCGGGGCAAGCACCCATCGACTGGCCGGCATACAACCCTAACCATGCACCCGGTGAGCACCGGGAATTCCCGCGTGCGTCACCTAGCATCGACACCCACGCACCGGTAAGCACCGATCACTTGAGAGTAGAGCAAAAAAAGGCGCGACCAAAAGGTCGCGCCGAAGAAAGAAGAATAAAGGAAACCTTAGTTAGCAGCCAACTTTGGACCAAACATAAACGGAACGGTCACCCGGGCCTGCGTGGCCACACCATCGCGAAGAGCCGGATTAAACGTCCACTCTTTAGCTACCTCGAGGACGGCGTCATTGAAAGCCTCGTGCGAACCATCGGCGATCGTCACGTCAACCACGTTGCCTGCGGCGTCCACATCAAACACGGCGCGGGCAAACCCGCTGACTCCCTTGAGTTCTTCCGGCAGATTTGGTTTAACCGAATAGCGCACTGACGGAATCTTGTCCACCTTGGCAATCGACACGGAACCTTTGCCAAATTTCATCGGCTGCATCGCCTTAACGGTGATCGCGCGGCCATTTTTCACGATGGGCTTGAACTTCCAATGCAGGACGGCTTGGCGGGCGAGTTCGGCCAACTCGGTGTTGGTGGATGATTCGACCACGGCATTGACAACGAAACCATGGGAATCGACGGTGAGCGCCAGAGAAGCGTCGGCATTGATCCCCGCGAGCTCCGAAGGAATGATCGGGTTGGCCTGACGGACAGGAACGAGACTTTCGTTATCGACGACCTCCGCCTTTGAGTAAGTGGTGAAAACGGACATCGGAGAACCTTCGAAATGAAACGGGAGATACACGTTGCTCGCAATTGGCCGGCCCTGAACCGTGGCGGGTTTAAAGGTCCAGCGCTTGGCGGCGGCAAGACAGGCGGCATTGAGCTCCTCGTGCGACGACTTGGCGACCGTGGCGTTGAACGGTTCACCGTTCGCACCAATCGCCAGGGCGATCGTGACGTCGCCGCAAATATCGGTGAGCGCATCAGGTAGTTCTGGCGCGACTTTGTTTTTTGGCTCCGGGCGCGTGGCGCCGAGCGAAGCGGTATCCATCATTTCGCCGCCAAAACGGAAAGGCTGGATGAATGAGATACCGGAACCGGCGGGAACCATGTAGCGCCATTGGCGAATCGCGGCGAGGCAGGGGGCCTCGAGCTTCGGATTCGTCGATCGCTTCACCGAAGCGTCGATCACGTAACCGTGCTCATTAAGGGTGAGCTGAAGTTCGACTTCCCCGGGGGCAGTCGCTAATTCTTCAGAAACGATCGGCATGGCCGTATCGATGGGTGACGGAATCTGGGCAGCCCGTGCGTTCGTGCACATGAGTTGGCCAACTATAAGCAACAGCGGGATGATGTGGGGGTATTTCATTTCGGTATCGGGTTAG